>JAOUOA010000618.1 GCA_029880625.1 Spirochaetia bacterium | reverse complement strand
AAATTGTATTTACAAAAACTAGAGAAATGTAGAAAAGAAGCAGAATGAAGAAGCCCCCGGGAAGATTTGAAACAAAACGGCTGTTATTGCGACGATTTCGATTTGAGGATGCGGCATCTGTTTATGAATTCGCAAAAAATGAATTAAATACAAAATATGTCGCCTGGCCGACGCATACAAAAATCGAACATTCAAAATCGTTTCTGGAGTATTCCATCAAAGCATTTGATAAAGGCCATGAATTTTCTTACGGAATCGAGTTAAATCAGACAGGTTCCTTTATCGGCTGGATCGGGATAAGGCTTATAGATGAAACTTCTCTTTATATCGGCTATTTCATTGATCAACATTTTTGGAACCAAGGCTATGCAACGGAAGCTGCCGTCTGCCTGTTTGAATGGGGCAGAGAGCAGGAAAGCATTACAAAAATTGAATCTTCCTGCCATACGGAAAATTCAGCTTCGGCAAGAGTCCTTGAAAAAATCGGTCTCTCCCTGATTGAAACAATTCCTTCGCCCCATGATTTTCCCAATCTGCTTGATATGCCCCATAATACTTTACGCTTTGAATATATAAAATAAAACAGTATCGGATACAATGATGAATCTTTTTTTATTTATTTGTAATTGCATTGCCGTTTGAGCGATGTCGGCCGGTAATGCCTTTTGCGGCCGATATATGCGAGCTCACAGAAGGTTTATGAAGAAGTAAGAATTTTAGTTCCAGATCATTAGATATCTCCGCTTTAGAAAATATAAAATAATATTATCGCCGTAATTTTAATTTTGTTTATATTGATAATTGAAGAATGTATCGATGTTGTGGAATCTGTTGCGTTTTGCGAAATTAAAAAATGTAACTTTTTTCTGCAGCCAAAGTCATATGATAAAAAAAGGAGGATTGAACTATGGGTTTAATTCCAAATTTTCCTGAAGATGGTGTGGTAACGGTAAACAGAGTTGTCCTGAAAGAAGGATATACGGTAGACGATCTGGAAGAACGTGTCGCCATGCTCTGCGAAAATGTAAAGACATACCATTCAACAGACGGTTTTTACGGCGGATTCGTCTCTCTGAACAGCGGAAATATTTCGAATGAAGGAAGTACGGTCGGCAAGGCAGTAGAGAGTCCAATGAAAGGCAAAGAAGCTTTGATTGTTACTTTCTGGGAATCATTTGAGCAGCATGAACTGTCCCACAGATCGGAAACGTTTCAGCCGCTTTTTTTGAATGTCCTTGAAATCTGTGAAAACGGCAATGAAGAAATTGCCTATCAGATGCTCTGGTCCGGCGCAGCCTACAGTCCTGAAATGGCAAAACAGGCGCAGGCGGCAAAAGAAAAATATGCGCTGAACTGAATCTTTCGGTTTCATCGACTCCGCAGATGTTCTTCGGGCATCTGCGGAGATTTGGCTGCTTTTACCCAGCTTACAATCAAATACCCCCCCAAATAGATCAGTTTCAGATATTGTTTTGACGAAATCGTGTGAATAAAGGCGCAGAATTGCAGATGCAATCGCACACTTTAAGACGAAAATAACTGGTCACTTATAACTTATAAATAAAATTCTTTAATTTAGCAGTAAAATAATTAGTGAAAATTTTTTTCATGCCGATGTTTCCCGGTTAAAAAATACTTTAAAAAATACTTTAAAAAATACTTTAAAAAATAAAGTAAAAATTATTTTTTTCGTCGGTTTACAGTAATATGAACCGCTGTAAGATTTGTACAAAAATAATTTCTCTATTTACAGTCCTTTTAATGATCGGCTGCGGTTCAGAATTTGGAAGTCTTGTTCAGAATAATGATCATCTTTTTTTTCTGCTGGGGAATACGGCATCCGGGACGACAAATCCAAATCCTCCGGAAATTACAGATACAACGCCGCCCGTATTAAACAGCGTAACACAGATTACCTTTTCCAGCTTTCTTCTTGTCTTTTCAGAAACGCTTTCACAAACAGAAGCGGAAACTGCCGTTAACTATCAGATAGACGGAGGAGCGTTTGGTGGAAATGTATCCAGCGCCGTTCGAGATGCAAATCCGGCGCAGGTCATTCTTACAACGACTTCATCTCTTTCTAACGGCTCGCACAATCTTACTGTTGTAAATATTACCGATGCTGTCAGTAACATAATCTTAAATAACGGTACAGATAACTATAAAACATTTTCAGTGGATGCTTTGGGCCCTGTTCTGAGTTCTGCAGCGCCGCAG
>JAOUOA010000080.1 GCA_029880625.1 Spirochaetia bacterium | reverse complement strand
TTGAAAGCAGTCCTCAAGGTATTTTAATTCTGAGAGAAGCTGCCTTTTAATTTTTTTTTCATTATCGTAGGAAATATGGCGAAAAGAACAGCCTCCGCAAAGAGGAAAGATTTTGCATTCGGTATGGATCCGCTCCTCTGAAGGGATTTGTACGTAAGAAACAGTACCGAATGAATGTCCCGAAACATCTTTAACAATTTGGACAGAAACCGTTTCGCCGGGAACCGCTCCGTGAATAAAAACAGGCTTATTCCTGTAGTGAGCAAGAGAATAGCCGTTCTGAACCCATTTTTCCGGAGAAATTCCGGCTATTTCATTCATCATCCCTGTCAAAAAGTCCGTCAGACGTTTCAGAATCCTCGTCAATCAATGACTTCTTTTCAAGCGAATCATTACTGCTTTTTTCAAGGTATTCCAGTTTTTTCTCTGCTTTTTCAAGGATATTAAGACAGAGCTTCTTCAATTCCATGCCTTTTTCATAGGATTTGATAGAATCATCCAGACTGAGCTCACCGCTTTCAAGCGCTCTTGTGATTTCTTCCAGTTCATCGATGGCTTCTTCAAAACCCGGTTCTTTTTTCCTGGTCATATCTTTTCCAGAAATCAAATGATCCTTCAGGAAGTCATCCGAAAAAACTGCAGTAAAACTACGTATGATCCCGTCGAATCAAGACATAAGCTGGATAATCAAACCGGAAAACATAAAACTCAAATAAAAAGGGGGATGGAATTTAAACATTTGAAGCAATCTATCAATGGATAGTATTTTTAATAAATATATTAAAAAATGCTTGTAACAGACTGCTGTTCAAGATACAATAAAAGAAACCAAATTTATGCTGAGGAAAATACTGCCCGGCATAAATTTGATAAAGCAAACTTTATGCTCGAAAATAAAACAATTATATTGATAAGCGAAACCAGTAAATTCATTGAAATGCTAAAAGAATTTACTCCTGGAAATCATATCCATCAGGATTCCTATTCGCTGTCTCTGTCTAAAAAACAGGACCCGCATCATTTCTCCGATCATTGCTTTATTTTTGATTACAGAGAGGACAGTCCCGCTTCCCTTCATGCATTCTCGCAACTCACAGAACAATTTGTAAACATTCCAATTATAGCTGTCCTTTCCGAAAACTCAGGGCCGCCCTCCGAAGATGAAGAATTCATGATTTTTCTTCACAACAATGAACATCTTCAGACGCTTCTGCAGAAATTTATCGTTCATTTAACAAAAAAACGAGCTACAGCGGAAAAGTTTTATTCTATCTTCGAGAACTCCCCCGACATAATGTTCATCATTGATCCCGATAATCTGCGCATTCTCAGAACCAATCATATTGTCAAAGAAATTCTCGGTTATGAAACTTCTGAAATTATCGGAAAAAACTACAATGAACTTCTGCCGCCGGAAACCGGAAGCGAAATTGACAGCGAAGACTCTACTAAAATTTACGGAAGCGTTCTGGAAACCCAGGGACTGAAAAAAAAAGACGGCAGCATCTGTCCCATGGACGTCACCTGGAGCATTGTCGACTGGGATAATAAACCGGCAATCTTTGCAACATTGCGCGACATTACAGAAAGAAAAAACGCTGAAAAAACCATTGCATTTATGGCCTACCACGACTCTCTGACCGGTCTTCCCAACCGCGTTCAGCTCTGCGATTTCATTGAAAATAAAATTGAGTTTTCAAAAGAAATGGATCTATCTTTTGCGGTTCTTTTCATCGACCTTGACAGATTCAAGACCATCAATGACACTCTAGGTCACGATATCGGCGATGATCTTTTAAAGCTTGTTTCCATGCGGCTCCAGTCCTGCGTTCGGGCCGAAGATACTGTCGGACGCATCGGAGGCGATGAATTTGTAATCGTCGTCAACAACATTTCAAGCGAAGAACATGCAAAGAATGTGGCGGATAAAATACTGAAAACCATGTCTCATCCGTTTCATCTGGCGGGAAAAGATCTGTATGTTTCTGCAAGCATAGGAATTTCCTTGTATCCGAACGATGCAATGGAGCTGGAAAATACTCTACGAAATGCAGATATGGCCATGTACCTTGCGAAAGACATGGGAAGAAATAATTTCCAGTTCTATACGGACGAACTGAACCGAAGAGCACAAACAAGGCTGGATCTTGAAAACGATCTTCGCAATGCTCTTGAAAAAAACGAATTCATGCTTGTATACCAACCTGTGATTGATCCTCAGTCAAACAAAGTTACATCGGCGGAAGCGCTGATCCGCTGGAATCACCCCCAGCAGGGCATCAAGGCTCCCCAGTCTTTCATTCCTCTTGCAGAAGAGATCGGACTGATCGGAAAAATCGGACACTGGGTATTATTAAACGCATGCATCATCAATAAACAATGGCAGGATTTATATCCGGACAATCCCATTTCCATTGCAGTAAATATATCCGGACTGCAGTTTAAAGATCCTGGATTCCTGGATGAAATAAAAAACATTCTTAATTTAAGCGGACTCAATCCAAAATACCTGGAGCTGGAGCTTACAGAAAGCATTTTAATGGACGATGTAGAAACGATCATTGACAGGCTTCACCAGATCCGCGAAATGGGAATTTCCATTTCTATTGACGACTTTGGAACAGGCTACTCTTCTTTAAACTACATCCGTCGCTTCCCTCTCGATATATTAAAAATCGACAGGTCGTTTATCAATGATATCGATATAGGAAATGAAGGCGTATCCATTGTTCGGGCAATCATTTCGCTTGCCAGGAATCTGGGGCTTGACGTAATTGCAGAAGGTGTTGAGACAGACGGACAGCTGCAGTTTCTGAACAGCCTGAACTGCAGAAAAATCCAGGGCTATTTTTACCACAGACCCCTGATTTCAGACGGCATTCAGAATCTTCTTAAAAAATCAGAAGAAACCATCGTACATTAACCAGCAATTTGCATCATTCTGGCTTTAAGAAGACATCTTATGATTTTTCTGCTGCAGCGGAATTTCTGTTCTGAATGTATTCCTCCGTATGCTTATCCAGTTCTTCAAGATCCAGCTTCTCTTCAATTTCTTTCCGGATAAACTTGGCAGCGCCGGGACCACGGCCGTTGGTTGAGATAAAAATGCTGAAAAATTTCTTAATTAAGACAGATGGAGAAATGAAATCAGAGTATTGAACCTGATCAACAAAATTAATCAGAATCCCTCTTTCCTTTGCTTCTTCAAGAATTTTCATTTCTTCGTCAGGATCATTGATTCCGACGTACACTATGTGGCAGTTTTCCAGATCTCCTCTGCGGTATTTCCGTTTGATAAAATGGATCCAGGGTTTATTATTGAAAGCATCAATAAATTCAGGCGCAATGACGGTAATCTCTTTCCCCAGCTGTCCCAGACTGCGTAGCTTTTCAGCACAGGCAGCGCCGCCTCCGATAAGTAGGATGTTTTTGTCAGAGACATCCAGCATGACCGGAAGGTATGTTTTTTTAGCGTCATGTTTCTGCTTCATTCAAAAGGCCGGTCAGATCACTGTTTCTGTATTAAATTTTTTTAAGATTTCGCTGATTCTGTTATGAAAATTGACAACTTCGCCCAGAATGATGAGTGCGGGAGGCTGGATGCTGTTTTTTTCAATGACGCTGCTGATATTTTCTACGGTTCCTGTAACCACTCGCTCGTTTTTTAAAGTCGCTTTTTCCACGACGGCTACGGGAATGTTCCGGTTGTCAGGATTTTTCATAACTTCATTCATAATGTCTGAAACAGAACTGACAGCCATGTAGAGAACATAGGTTTTCCGTTTGAGATCAACAGATGAAAAATCTTCGTAATCGCCTTCCTTCTTTTTATGACCGGTAATAAAAATTACCTCGGATGCATAGTCTGTGTGTGAGTGGGATATGACAGCTGGTGGAGGCTCCGCTTGCCGACGTGATGCCTGGAATCACCTCGCAATAGATTCCCTGATTGAGAACATATTCAAATTCTTCGCCTCCGCGTCCGAAAATATAGGGATCGCCGCCTTTGACTCTGGAAACAGTATCGTATTTTGAGGTAAGCTCAACAATCAGCTTATTGATGTCATCCTGGGGCAGCGTATGATCGCCTTTGGATTTTCCTACAAAAATAAATTCCGTATGATCTTTGCAGTAGCGGAGAAGTTCGGGGTTGATCAGATGATCGTAAAGCACTGCATCCGATTCGCCGAGAGCGCGGACCGCTTTTAATGTAATCAGTTCCGGATCTCCCGGCCCTGCGCCGATTAAATAAACTTTTTTCATATCTTTATTCTTATAAACATACTAATTTGCCGAAGGTGCCAGCTGCTCGGGCCGTGGAGGCGTATTGAGGATTTCATCGGTTTGTTCCATGGGAATCACATTTCCTTTTTCGTCGATTAAAGGCTCCTCTGAATCATTCCATCCCCGGATTCCCGTTTTTAAAGAAGTCACATCCTCATAACCCATCAGCTGCATGACCCAGCATGCAAGAATGCTTCTTAGCCCCGATCTGCAGATTACGATAATTTTTTTATCCCTCGCAAGGGCAAGATCGGGAACCGTTTCTTCATAACCCCAGTCGCTTGCGCATTCCAGAACGCCTCGAGGAACATTGATGGAACCCTCAATGCGCATTTCATTGTATTCATAGGGCTCCCTGATGTCCAGAAGCATTACATTTTCTCCTGAATCCAGAAGATCCCTTAAATCCCAGGGAAAAATTTCTTTTACGTCCTTCTGGCATTCGTTTACAAAATCCTTATACCGTTTCATCCCAACCTTCCAGAGAATATAATAAAGAAAGTTTCTTCAAACGTCTACATGGTTTATATTCTCAGATTTATTATCAATTTTTATTGAATTTAATTTTCCGGCGTCCGTTTTACAGGTCAAATGCCGGTCAGCATGCCTCCGTCCACGCGGATTACATTGCCTGTAATATATGATGCATCTTCCGAGCAAAGGAAACGGACAACCCGCGAAATATCTTTCACTTCTGCCATGCGGCCCAGGGGAATGGCTTCAAGAGTGGCTTCCTTGATTTTATCGGGAAGATTTTCTGTCATGTGGGTTTTCACAAAGCCGGGGCAGATGGCATTGCAGCGAACTCCTTTGGAAGCATATTCCTTTGCAATGACCTTTGTAAGACCAATCAGACCGGACTTGCTGGAAGAATAATTGGCCTGACCGGGCTGGCCAGCAAGACCGGAAACAGAGCTGATATTTACGATTCTTGCTCCGTCGGGGGCCTTCATTAAATATTTCAGGACTGCCTGGGTAATAAGAAAGGGGCCCTTCAGATTGACATCGAGAACCATATCCCATTCATCTTCTTTCATGCGCAAAAGCAGATTATCTCTTGTGACCCCTGCATTATTGATCAGAATATCCAGATGTCCGGGGTTTTCCTGGATTTTTTTGCCGACTGCATCCACTTCTTCTTTCGAAGTAACATTGCAGTGGTATCCAACTGCTTTTACCCCGTATTTTGAGGAAAGATCCGATGCCGCAGCATCACATTCTTCCTGATTCATATCAACGATTACAAGATCAGAACCCCATTCGGCCAGGTCCTCTGCTATTGATTTTCCGATTCCTCTTGCGCCTCCGGTGACCAGGGCCGCTTTTCCCGCTAAAGGTTTGTTTTCATTTCCCATAATAAAATAGACTGCTGAAATGCACTGTGGATAACAACTATTTTTTCTTTAAGATTTCAGGATAAATATCAGGGTTTACGATGAATCAACGCTGTCATGTGCAGGGATGTTCATCCATAACAATCCGGCGCTCCGTCCTGAATTTCCAATTTGCTTTTATCTTTCGCATACAGGTCAGCTGCGAAAATTTTACGGACCGCCTGCAGCGCTGATTTCGCCGGTTTTTTTATGAATCGATACAGAAAAAGAAACCGGAACGATATTTTCTTCATTTGTGTAATAGTAATGCTTTCCTGTAAAATACGCTCTGTAGAAATCGTTTCCGTTTTCTTCCCTTGCAAGACATAATTTTGATTCTACATGGATATAGGTTTCAATCATTTCGCTTTCAATCAGAAAAAGGATGATATTTCGAAGCGGAATATTTTTCAAAGCTGCACGGCTCAACATTCCCGCTTTCTTTGTTTCACCGGAAGGAAGATCATGGACGGAAATTCTGTAGAGTTTTTTAAAAATGTTTCCGTTAAAAAGAAGCGCTTCTTTTTTTGGATCCAGCACAGCCCAGGGCCGGGACCGGAAGCTGTATTTTGCAAGGCCCGGAAAAACTTTATAATTTAAGGGGAATCTTTTTACAATGCTGAATACATACTGATATTTTTCTCTGTCATAATGAACCTGATTCCAGAAGATGCTTTGATTTCTTGTTATATTAAGTTTTAACAGACAGGTTTCGGGACGTTCTGCGAAAACCGGTCCTGACAGAAGAAAACCTGACAGGAAAACCGGCAATAAAGAATGTTCCATTTTGATTCTGAAAAAATTCATTGCAACGCTCCTCAGTATCCGCCAATAACTAGAAGCCACGCTGCTTCTTGATTACTGGCTTTATCATCAATACATTCCGTCTGAATTTCTTGCCGCCGGGAATCCATTTTTATTTTGAACGAATGATTTTATAAAGATTTACGCTTGCATCATGAAAATTTGAAATAATTAAAAATTTTCCGTCAGGACTTGCCGCCATTCCCGTAGGATAATCTCCCGTATTGTAGCGCTGAACAATTTTCCATTGATCAAGCGAAAGCACTGCAAGCTGATCAATCCCTCTTAGAGAAATATAAAGATGGCTGCCGTCAGAATCAAGAACAATTGTATTCGGCTGGCCGGAAACTCTGATCTGCCGCAGGATTTTAAAATTCAGCGTATCAAACTCATAGATCTGCCCGGAATTTAAATTGCTGATTAAAGCGCGGTCCGGTCCGGTCGGAACGATATGCCGCGGAGAGCCGCCTGCAAGAATCTGATGAATCATACTGTAGTTTTTTTCCGGATCAAGAAGAAGAATTTTTCCCGGTCCGTCGGGGACACCGTAACAGAGCACAATTAATTTCCCAGAAGAATTATAATGAAGCCCCCTCGGATGTTCGCAGAATTTCGGAACCCGCATCTGCAGCTTTCCTGTTTCTATTTCCAGGATTGAAATCCCCCCTAGCCAGTGGCTTACTGCAAGCTGTTTATTATTTGGAGTCAGAGCAATGAACTTTGGCATAAAATGGAAATGCCCCCGCCCTTCTTCGTAAAGCTCCGGTTCTTTGATCCTGGCTCTGCGGATCACCTGACGTTTTTTGAGATCAAAAAATACAATTTCATCCCGAAACATATCTGAATAAAAAATCGTATCTTTCCAGACCAGACATTCAACCGATGTATGTGAGGGTTCTCTGTGGAGAAGCTTTCCTTTTGGAAGAGAAAAAATCTGCAGGCTGCCCGGCGAAAGACCGTTTTTTCCCCTGTCAACGGCATCGTTCATTGCAGCCACATAAAATTCTTTTTTAGAAGCATGGAAACAGATCTGTTTAGGCTGGCTGTCCGTTGGAACTGTTTTAATCAATTCAAGTTCCTTAAATTTTAAATTCGCATAGGTTCCGCCGGACCTTACAAAATGCTGGCAGAAAAGGCTCTGCATCAGAAACGCAAAGATAAAAAACAAAAAAGTTTTTTTCATTTGAGCAACCCGATCCGGCTTTTATCCCGAGGAACCACCCTTTGCCTGATCAGTTCCGGTTTTTAAAATGCCGGGATCGGAATCAACAATACTGAACCCGTTTTTTTTATCGATTTCTCCAGTTTTCAGGATAGTTTCCACCTTCAGCTTTTTTTGATTCGAAGCAAGCCATTTTTGATAATTGATGGCCGGCTGAATATTATAATGAAAACCGCGGTCTGTCGACAAATCGGAACCGGGCGCCCAGGGGTAATGCCAGCGGTTCACCGATACAGTCCTGACAATGACTGATGTTTCGTCTACGGGAAGATTGGTCCAGTTTTCTTTGAACTGGCCGGTCAAATCAAAATATTCTTCCGCATTAGAAAAATAAACAAGCCGCACGGGAATCTGCATTCTACGCGCCGCATCGGAAATGCTTCCCACTGTAACGGGGCCGCGAAGATCGCCCATGACAGCCCTGATTCTGCCTTCAAGCGCCAGCTTTCGAATATAACTGTAAAGTTTTATATCATAGAGCCACAGGGAAAATTTATATTTTTCCGTATTGAGATCATCATTCTTAAAACGGCGAAGCTGGTAAGGGCGGGATTTCACAAGAGACTGAACTAAAAAATTATAATCGCTTGAATCTCCGTAATGCTTTTTTATAATTTCAACAGACTTCTCATGGCTGGATTTGCTCCAGAGGCTGCGGAATTTTTCAGGCGTATCTGATTCTTTGATAAATGCAATATTGATTGTATTTACAGCGACAACAATTCTGGTAAAATCCATCAGCCAGACCCAGTCCGACTGAGCCCAAGCAATCAAGCTTAAATTCTGACTGGAGCCGACTCCAATGTAACCGCCGCCCTTTCCTTTAATATGTTTTTCAAAAAGATCAAGACGGTCTTCATTGGTAATGGTTGTATCCCCTGTATCCCATTTTGTCGGCTTTAAGTTTTCCTGGGAAGTTCCATCAAAAAACTGTTTCTGTTCCTGGGGATCAATTTTCTGATTCAGACAGGTTGTAAAAGAAAAAAGAAGTATTATAAATCTAATTTTCATATGATTCATTCCTGAGTTTCATTTTTTTCAAGGTTTTAAACTGAAAGTCATAGATGCAACTTCATTTTTTAATTTGATTTTTGCTGATAAATTTCAGGTTTTTTGATCCGGAATCAATTTCGTTCCAACAGAAGGAA
>JAOUOA010000617.1 GCA_029880625.1 Spirochaetia bacterium | reverse complement strand
CATTTCCGGAAGAGGAAAACGGCTCAAAATGGAAGTAAAATAATGAAGCCTGCATTGGTTATGACTCTTTTTATATTTTCCGTATCTCTTGCACCGCTTCAAGCCGAATCAGTTCTTGAATTTCGTTTTAATCAGTATCATCGAACCCTTCAAAACGGTTCCTATAAATTTTTTTATCTGCACGGGAAAAAAAGAAATAAAATTAAATCCAATCAAATTCAGCTGTTTCATAAAACCTATTATCATCTGCTTTTCAAACAACCGATGCCTCCTGTTGAAATCATCATCTTTCCCAGAAAAAGCTCATTTTTGAAACACACAAACGTTCCTGAAGGATACCAGGCATTTTATCTGACCGGGCAAAAAGCAGTTGTTACCTATGACAGCGGTAATATCGGTGTTCTTCAGCATGAAATTGTACACCACTGGATCCAGAGTAACATTCGCGGGAATCTGCCGCTTTGGTTTGAAGAAGGTCTTGCGTCACTGTTTGAGTCGCCCATTTATTCAAACGGAAATATTAAATATTTTCATACCAATGAACGCCATGAAAAACTCAAGGGGAAGAAATGGACACATCTTGAAAAGTTCATGAAAACCGTCGACCTTCCGAACGATCACGATAAAGCGCAGGCAAGACTGATTTTTCTCTGGCTTGCAGATCAAAACCTACTTTATAAATTTGTTCAAGCCTACAGTGACAATGTAGATTTTGATCCTTCTGGAATTGAATCTCTTGAGGAGGTTACAGGAAAAAAAATTGCTGAATTAAACGGTTTCCTGGAAATGTACAGCAAAAAACAGCATTAAGCCTATCACGAAACTTATCTTTTATCATTTTACTTCAGTCTGTCAGATGAAAAAACTTTGATTTTTTTATTGCATTAACAATGAAAGCATCGCATCGGAAACTCTTGAGTCAGTAATTTAAATCTCATTTTTACTATAATTTATTTCTGCCCTTACGCAATATGATAAAATATTTTTGTAAATTTTGTATTACAAAATCAAATTTATACCTGCGCGGAATTCTGCTTCTCTGTTATGATAAACACTGCCGGGAACCCATCCCGGTGTTTTTCCAGTTATTTCCAGGGAAATTTCTAAATATTTACCGAGGGGAAATGATCCATTCAGGCGAATCATGCCTCCTTCTCGAAGTTCATTGCTCCAGAACAGCAGATCTCTCGGCTGTGACCATCCATGAAGGCTTCCTCCAGCATAAAAATATCTTCGCTTCAGTTTTATCTTTTTTCGATGTATCTGAATTTCAAAACCTCCTGAATTTTTTCCTGCATTATGATAAGAATGAATTACACTGACCAGATTCCAGTCATTGAATTTTATAAACAAACGACCCTGGACTGAATATCCAAACGGGGCCATATAATGTGCAAAACTAAAAGTCCATTCAGTTTTTGCATTCATCAGAGGAAACTGATTATAAAATCTTCCAATGCCAATCAGTGCAGGATTGATTAAATTAATATAGGAAAGTTTATATTGTTTTCTAAGATACTTTCGTTCGCGATTTGTTAAATCGGAGTTTCGCGTTGTATTTCCGTACATTAAATAATTATAAATCGCGGTTTGGGGATCATATCCGTCGCTGAATTTAATATAACGGTCTATACCCGGACCGAATGGATGTTTTCCTCGAGCTTCATATGGGTCTTCAGGCCTGAATAAATCGTAAACCCAAGCATTGCAGTCATATCCGACAAAATCTCTTACATTTTCTCCGCTTCTGTCTTCAAAATTCATCTGAACAGTCTGAAGATCCGCGCCTTTTGATGAACACGCCTGCATATAATAAACATTGTTCAATATATTAAAAGCGATTGATCCGATTTCTCTAACCGCTGGTGTACGAAAAATAAAAATATCCCTCTGCAAATATAAAACAAGTTCATTTTGCGCTTCCATTCCTGCAGCTGCAAGACGCACCATTTCATCCGGATGGTCTCTTTTTAACCGGATCAAATCTCTATCTTCTACATCCGTTACAGGTATTGTATTGCCTGATGAATATTTATAAACGCCGTTATTGCTTTCAATATTGCGTCTTCCCATAACAGCTCTGTGCCATTCTTCATGCAGCCAGACATCCGTATAAAGCGATATCGAAAGATCTGTAAAAATTAGCAATATCAGAGCAGGTACAGACATTTTCTTTTTACCTGTCATCTCATAGTCTATTCTGTCAATTCCCAGATGAACCATCTG
>JAOUOA010000616.1 GCA_029880625.1 Spirochaetia bacterium | reverse complement strand
GAAACAGGTAATTCCACGACTTTCAAGCTGAAGGAAACTGTTCTTGGATTTAAAGACGAAAAAGATACCGACTTTTATCTCGTAAATAATGGGAAAATTTCAATTACGCCCGTATCAATTCAGACAACACACAGGGAAGAGCTGGAAAAATGGAAGAAGAAGAAAAGAACAGAGAACATGCAGTCCTCGAACGTATATTGACTCTTAAACAGATGATCCAGGAAGAGAGGGGAGGTCCCGTGGAGTTTCATGAGCTCGGGATCTGTTTTTTTATTCTTGAAAATTATAAACAGGCAAACTCAGCTCTCGAAGATCTTCTTGAGAAATATCCTGATTATGTAGAAATTGCTTCTGCCTATGCCTTGAAAATCTACTGCTTGATTCAGGAGCGAAGCTATGAAGATGCGGTCAAACAGATTGATATCCGTTTAAAAAAAGTTCCCCATGACATAACTCTTCTGGCACTCAGGGCCCATATATTTGAAAAAAAAGGAAAGTTTAGAAAAGCCATTGATATTCATAAAGAGATTCTGGAGATTGATCCTGAAAATATTAACAGTTTAAATTCAGCCGGATTTCTTCTTGTAGAGCATGGTAAAGACAATGAACAGGAAGAAGCTTTATCCTTAATAACGAAGGCCCTCAAAAAAAGACCGGATTATCCAGCTTATCTTGACTCTCTTGGAGTGTTCCTTATTAAAAAAGGAAAAAAGGAGCAGGCAAGAAAGGCATTTGTAAAAGCTCTTCGTAAGGCTCCAGGGAATTCTGAAATTCTCAAGCATTTGAAAGAACTGCTTCATGTGAAATAAACGGTTAATGTTTTGCTGATTTATTCAATGGTATTTTTTTCAGCTTCGGTCGTATGGCTTGTATGGATGCGAAGTTACGGCGGAAATGTTTCGCGCAGAGGGCTTTTCATTGTTTTTGCGATAGGAATTATATCAGGTCCTGTAGCAGGATCGCTGACTCACTTTTTAAGAACCGCTTTTAATGTGGAAATCGGCTCCAGCATAGCGGCTAACTTTTTTGTTTTTTTTCTTCTTGTGGGGCCGATTGAAGAAGTTTCAAAATTTATTGCAGCATTTATTTCTTCTCACAGACGTAATGATTTTTCAAATTCAGCTGATGGCATTCTTGTGGCTGTTTCAGCGGCACTGGGATTTGCCGCAGGTGAAAATGTGCTTTATCTGAATGTATACGGGCCTGAAACAACTTTTTTAAGACTGATTTTTACAAATATTGCACATGTAGTTTTTTCTGTAATCTGGGGTTATGCTCTTGGAGTTGTCCTTCATGAATCTGCCTCCATTTCATTTTTAATTGCAGCTCTTGTAATTGGTTCCATTTTACATGGAGCGTATGATTTTTTTCTTCTTTTGCATACAGTTACTGCGGCGATTGTTCTTGTTGCCATGATACC
This sequence comes from Spirochaetia bacterium, assembly GCA_029880625.1. Lineage (GTDB taxonomy): Bacteria > Spirochaetota > Leptospiria > Leptospirales > Leptonemataceae > JAOUOA01. Next base: position 810 of record JAOUOA010000616.1, on the reverse strand, counting down.
GGCTCTATACTGGGTAATGAGCTTTTTAAGAATTGAATTGGAGAGAAACAGGAGACAATAAATTCAGGTATTGTTTGATTTATTCTTCTCTGAAAATCATTTCTGAAATGCATCCGCAGAGTCTTCAGGAAAATGCTTGCTGCATGAGAATGAAAATTGATATTAGTCAAATCGAATCCAATTTGATATGAAGAATTTCAAACCAATTCCCAATTTATTCTTATCTTTTCTTGCTTTTTTATTTTTTTCCTGTTCTTCCTACCAGGTGATGCCCATGGTATCTCCCGGATATTCCGTGCATGATGAACGTTTTATCAAGGCAATTTCAGGAATGAGCGGCATGGATTATCATGAAGGAAACAGGATTGAAATTCTAGATCAGGGTCATGAAACATTTCAAACTCTGTTTCAAATGATTCAATCTGCGAAAAAAAATATCAATATTGAAATGTATCTGGTTGATGATGATAAAATCGGCATGGAATTTGCAACTTTGCTTGCAGAAAAAGCAAAGCAGGGTGTCAGGGTAAATTTTATCATTGATTATATCGGAGGCTGGAAAATCGGCAGAAATTTTACCCGGCTGTTGAGAAATTCCGGAGTTCGTCTCTATTATTACAACCCCCTGAATCTTTTCAATATCTTTAATGTTCATAACAGAACCCATAAAAAAATCATCGTTGTTGACGGTACTATTGGAATGCTCGGCGGCTTTGGCATTTCAGATCCCTGGCATGAAGATGGTACAGATCCTGAAAAGATCAAAGACCTTCAGGTAAAAATTGAAGGCCCCTTAGTTCATCAGATGCA
>JAOUOA010000615.1 GCA_029880625.1 Spirochaetia bacterium | reverse complement strand
TGGCCTCTGAAGCTCTGTCAAAATCCGCCATTTTTTTATTTCCTTCTTCCGGGCCTCCACTGACGTATGCTCCAGCCATTACTTTTCCTGCGAAATAATAAGCTTCAAATGCATCACCCAGGATTTTATATGCTTTTGCATTATGAGGATCCAGCTCTGTTACTTCGTTGAGCAGCCTGTGAAATTTTTCTGCATTTTCTTTGGCTTTTTCAAAGCCGTCGTCAAGACCGTCCTGCCCTCTCGTAGCGCTGATATCCGTCAGCCATTGCTGCACCTGGATTACTGAAATTTGAATTTCTTTGATTCGAATTTGAACTGGATTTTCAATTTCCGAAAGCTTATCCATTTCTTGATTTAAATTATCCATGATCATCCATCCAAAAATCAGCTGGATTGCAATGGTAATGCCCAGAACTGCTGAAACCAGGTAAAGTGTCTTTTGGATGCTTATATGCTTCATCTTAAATCAGGCCGGTCTTCGTCATTAAAAAGATAATAAAGAATTTGATCAGAATATTTTCACGAAAGGCATATTAAAGCACAAAAACGATAGCGAGTTCTGCTGCAACAAACCTAATTCAGAATCTGATCAATATAAACCAATTCTTGTCATAATTTATGACGACCTGATCTTAAATTTAAAAAATAAAATAATTAATAAAATCAGAACAATAACAGAAAAAATCGGAAATATATTTCCCGTTAAAGCATACAGTGTATTTTTTCTTTTTGTTTTAATGACACTTCTCAGAACCCGTTTCTTTACCTGAAAGAAATTCATCTGAGAGAGAATTCTGCCTCTCGAATCTGCCGAAACGGAAAGTCCAAAATTTGCCTGACGAACAATACTCAAGCCGTTTTCGATTCCTCTGAACACAGCCATATAAGAATGTACCGGGGTAATTGCATGCCAGTCGCCGGACGGAACTAAAAGGACATCAAGTTCTTTTCTTCCGGACTGTAGCATAAACGAAGGGAAATCAGCATCGTAACAGATCACAGCTCCCACACGAAGGCCTTCAATTTCAACTACGGGTATTTTCCCGTCTCCCGGAGCAACCGGCTCAATGCCTGGAATCGGTTTCGCCTTATTGTAAATATAAAGTCTTTTGCCGTCCGGTCCGTAAATCCAGATTTGATTTTTCATCCAGATGCCGCCCTGACTCAGTTTTTCTCTATCTAAAATTACAGCAGGAAGAAAAAGAAATATCTGATTTTCTTCAGCAAAATGCGACAAACGCTGATGGAATCTTTCTTCATCGCCGGCAAACCTGAAAAATTGAGCTTCAGAAAAGAAAACAATTTTCGCCCCTTCGGCGGCTTCCTCTGAAGCCAAACGAAATGCTTCATCCTCAATATCTTTCCAGGCTTTATTTACAGGAATAAATAGTTCTCTTTCTGGATGGGAAATAAATTCCAGAAATCCTTTGGATGCTTCCTGAATTGCCGGATCGGACTGGCCTGCTGTATCCGGAATGGTTATACTTTTTTGAAAAACGGCACGATAAGATTCTTCATAAATTTTAAGATTCTTTACAGTTATAGAAGATATTTTTACAGGACCACCCTCAGGAAGAGGCAGATTCAAACGTATCATTCCATAAAACATTAAGGAAAGAAAAACTGCGCTCCAGGCCAGAACGGGAATCAAGACAGCTTTTTCCTTAATATTAAATTCTGATTCAATCAATCCAGTGATTACGGAGGAAAACCAGTAAATGATAAACGTGATTCCGTAAATACCGAACAAATCTGCTGACTGAATCAAATAGGAAAATGAAAACTGTGTGTATGCAATTTTTCCGATTGTAGAAGAGGGACTCAAAGTATTCCAGAGAGATTCAAAAGATACGGCAGATACAGGAAGAATCATGGACCTGATCCATCCATGAAATCGCGGACTCAGCTTCCGGTCTATATAAAAGGATATCAAATCATAGAGAATCGCAATCAATATAAAAATCCAGTCCATCGGACGCGGCAGAGGAGACATTTTATCCTGCGAAACTGCAGCGGCAGTCCACAGAACGGCAATCAATATAAAAAAATATTTTTTTTCATTGCATTTTCGAAAAAACGAAAGCAGCGCCGCCGTAAGAAGCCAGGGGGCAAGAAAAAAAGGCCATTTTCCTGTAAAAAACAATTCTGAAATACCTGAAAGTAAAATCAGAACTGACATGATCAGAAATTTTTGATTTTTCATATAACCCCCCCGCTGATAAACAAATCAAATC
>JAOUOA010000614.1 GCA_029880625.1 Spirochaetia bacterium | reverse complement strand
ATCGGATTCAATGAGGCCGTTCTGCCCGACAAGAACCTTGCCTTCTGTAATAATATTCCCTTTAAAATACCCGTCAACCCGGACCAAGTCTTTCACTTTGAACTCACCGCGGAATTCAGAGCCTTCGCCGATCAGGCTGTTCATTACTAAAGTTTCGGTTGAATCAGCCATTCGTCCTGCAGATGATTTAAAAATGCATGAGGATTGTAGGAAACAGTTCCTACATGTACTTCATAGTAAAGCGCCGGTATGGAATAATCGCCTGTTCTTCCCACCGTTCCGATGACGTGCCCTTTATTGATTTTTTCGCCAAGAGACACTTTGATGGATCCAAGACGCGAATAAAAAGTCCGGATGCCATATTTATGCTTTACCCAGACTGAAAGTCCGTACGTGGGATCATAATTTACTTCAACAACTTCTCCGGGAGCGGAGACGTATACTTCCGATCCCTGAAACGCTCCAATTTCAATCCCCCGGTTGAATACTTTTTTCCCAAGAACCTGATCAACCTGTTCGCCGTAAGGACTGAGAATATATCCACGAACCGGCCAGATAGAAGGCGTATTTTTCAGTAGATTCTGCTTTTCTTTTGTATTCAGTTCTTCAATAATTTTCTCAGAAAGCTCGATTGCTTTTTCAAGACTCTGATTATCCTGCTTTGAAAGGTATGTAATTCTACGGAGGATTTCTTCCGTCTGTTCCTGAGAACAATCTTCGCCCAGACTCCGGCATTCTTCAACCAGAGATCTTAAATGATCCATTTCCTCATTGATGATAGCCTGAGCTGCGCCGCCCTGTGCAAAATTTTCAGAACCCCTTCCGTCCAGTCTTGCATAGAGCTCAGCAATCGTGTTTGTATAACGGTTGATCAAATCATGAATGGGGAACATTTCCTCAGCCATTTTAATGCTCTGGAGGTTGAACTGGCTGTTGGTTAATCCCATATCGTAAAATTCAATATCTTCGCCGCTTTTTCCGACAAGGCTCATAATGGAAACCATCATAATCACGGTTATGGAAACAACAACTCCAGTAATTGTATACATACTCATATGGAGATTCAGAATTTTCTTTTCGGTATGAGGAATGATCATAATGGTCAATCGCTCACGTCCCTTTTTCTGTATGCGGACAAGAAGATCTTTAATATTAATTTTCAGTCTTTCAAGAAAGCTTTCAGGTGCAGGAGGGTTAAGGTATGCTCCGGCCAAAACGGAAACATCCTGGGTTTTATTCTTTTTGCCCGATTTTCTTTTATTGTAGGCAGATGATGTTTTATCTGTATTTGCCATTGAATGCCAGAATTATGCCCGGAGCTTCCTGGTAATTATACCAGGGTACTGAGGGCATATTACATAATGTGTAAATTCAGTCAATCCTTATTACCCACCTTCGGTGTCTTCTGGATATCACTGAACTGGATTATATTTCTCTGGCTCTGGCCTGCAGCAATCATGGGGAAAACTTTTTCTTCTTTAGGAATGACCGCTTCAAGAATCGCAGGTCCATCGTCTTTAAAAAGGAAAGAAAGTCCTTCTGAAATTTGATCCGGAGTGGTAATTCTCATCCCCGGAATACCATATCCTTCAGCAACTTTGACAAAATCGGGATTGTACTTCCACTCGGATTCAGCAAATCTTTCTCCATGAAAAAGCTCCTGCCATTGACGAACCATTCCAAGGAAGCTGTTATTTAATAAAATAATTTTTACGCCGACATTGTACTGTCGGATGGTGGCCAATTCCTGAATACACATCTGATAGGATCCGTCACCTGTAACCAGCACAACACTTTCTTCCGGTTTTGCAATCTTTGCTCCAATAGCTGCCGGAAGGCCGTATCCCATGGTTCCCAATCCCCCGCTTGTAAGAAAACGGTTGGGTTTATCAAAATGATAATATTGGGCGGTCCACATTTGATGCTGACCGACATCCGTTGCTATAATGGATTTTCCTTCCGTTACTTTATAAAGTTCCTGTATAACTTTCTGAGGTTTAATCACCTCATCGCTTTCTTCATAGGTCAGAGGAAACTTCTGCTTATATTCTTCCAGATGATTGATCCATTCGGTACGGTCCTTTTTCTTGATGAATGGAATTAATTCCTGAAGGACATCTTTTAAATCTCCATGAATTTGATGGTCAATCTCTACCCGCTTGTTAAACTCGGACGGATCAATATCGATATGTGCGCGAATGGCATCAGGTGCAAAATCATCAGGTTTTCCAGCAACACGGTCGTCA
>JAOUOA010000612.1 GCA_029880625.1 Spirochaetia bacterium | reverse complement strand
CTTTTCGTGTTTCAGAAGAAAAACCGGCCCTGCGAAGTCCAACAGCATTCACACCAATGATTAAAGCAGGATTTCCGTCAGCCGTGCAGTAAGGCGGCAGATCATTGGTAATCTTCCCCAGTCCGGCAGCCATGCCGTAATCGCCGATGTTGCAAAATTGATGGATTGCAACCAGACCAGAAATAAATACATAATTTCCAATTGCCACATGCCCCCCAACTGCAGCGCCTGTAGCAAATACAGAATAATCTCCAATGCTGCAGTCGTGGCCTATATGGGTGTTATTCATCAGATAGTTATGATTTCCAATTTTCATAATGGAATCTGTATAGGTTCCGCGTGCAACGTACACGCCTTCACGAAAAACATTACCGTCTCCGATCTCAAGAATGGTTTTTGTTTTTTGATCAAAATTAAGATGCTGAGGATCGCTTCCGATTCCGGTATTATGGTAAAATTTATTGCTTTTTCCTATTTTTACATTGGCATAGATACGAACGCAGCTTTCAATTTCACTGCCCTCTCCGATTTCTACATTTTCCTCAATAATTGAATAGGGGCCGACTGTTACAGACTCATGGAGTTTTGCGGAGGGATCAACAATTGCTGTAGGATGGATCATTATGATAAATACCTGGTTGAATTTGATTCATATTTTTTCCCATGCAGTCTAAATCAACATTTTTATTTTCTGAATAAAAAAATTAAGTATGTTCTTTCTATACTTTGCATTTGACTTGACCCCAGGACTGTCCTGGAAATTAATTAATGCTGTGCGGTTTCGCGATAAATTGATAATCTTTTTAGCTTCTGCAGCTTTATTTACTGCAGCTGTGTGGTTTCTGCCTGGTTTTATTGAAAAAAAAATTTCAGACCAGCTTGATACAGCTCTGATTAAAAATGCGCTTTCTCAAAACATCACTGAACGAACGGGACTTACTGTGAAAATTCAGGGACTTCGTTTTGACCTGTGGCATGGTTTGATCTTCACCGGCATCCGTCTTTACCCTTCATCAGAAAGAATAGAGAAAACCTATCTGATTCATATTGAAAATTTAATCCTGAATATTTCCTACTGGAATATGATCCGGAGAAAAGAGCTTTTTTCTGTTATCCGGCTCCGGGGCGGCAAAATGAACCCGTATTCACTGAACTTTTCCGAGTGGACGGCGCTTGCCAGAAGCCTCACAAAATCTTCTGATACAGACATGGATTTTTCGAAAAACAGCAGCACTTCCCTCTGGGAAAAAATCACTCATCCGGAAAACCATATTAAAAATTTTAAAAATCCCAAAATTATTGCAGAAAACATTCGCATTTCTCTCCCCCTTCGTAAACACGGAGTTTCAGGAAAGCCGTCAAAAATCAAATTTCAGTTCGGCGCAGAAATGATTGAGAATGGTTACGAATATAAATTTTCTCTCCTCGAAGGAAATCATGACGTTAGAATCCTTGAAGGAAAAGGGAGATGGTCTTCCATTGATTCCGGCAAACTTTATTTTCAGCTGTATGAGTTTCCCATCCATATCATGTCGCGGATTTTTTCTTCGTCCAATCTCATCCCTGATGAAATTGAAGAAATCCCCGTCTCTCTGGATGACGGTTATCTGAACGGAAAAGGCAGCATTTCATTTCTTAAAATTGGTCTGGCTCTGAATCTGGACGGCGAAACAGATAATCTTGAGGCAAATATTCCGAATGAAGATCTTTCTTTCCTGTCAATCCGCGGGAAAAGCACATTTAACTTCAATACTGGAATCGATACAGAGTCAGGAAATACTGCATTTATTAAATTTTCTCTAAAACAAAAACACTTGGATTTTAAAGCTTCCTATGAAGATCTTTTTTTCAAAGGGGCTGTGGACGGGAAAAAAATCATAGCTTTCAGCGCGAAAACATTTTTTTCAGAAGATAAAAAAGTTTCGCCTGTTTTACCCTTCCTGAATGCAAAAGGAGATCTTTCCGCAGCAGTAAAAATCAGCTACAGAGAAAAACCATTTTTTGCAGAGCCGGAAGGCCATATTGAAATCAATAACACTTCTCTTTCTTTCCCTGAAGAAATATTTCCTTCCTTAAATCAAAAAATAAAGAACAACATCCTTTCCATTAACAATCTGAGTCTTGATCTGGGAAAAGAAATGGTCCTGATCGGCAAAGGAAATTTGCTTGATTCAGATATTTCGGTCAGTGCGGTCAGTCCTCTAAAAATTTCAAAAAACGGAAACGAAACAATCTACAATCAGAAATGGGAAGGAAAT
>JAOUOA010000613.1 GCA_029880625.1 Spirochaetia bacterium | reverse complement strand
CTTTCCCAACGGCGGGATGCGGAACTTCTACTGCCATCTGAAAATCTACTGCACTTACGAATTTCTGGAAAAGGCTGCCGGCATTCCGATTTTTCTGTCAGGACCTCATACATCAAATAAACTGAATCTTAATTCGAAATCCGATTTCGGTCATTACAATCCTGAATTTGTCCGCACTCTTATTCAATGGACTCTGCCTGCAATGAACGATACTTCATTTCTAAGATTGACACAGCCTGTTTATGATTACTTCGTCCGCCCCCTGGCAAGAACTCACTTCGTCGTCTATAATAAGTGGATCAAAAATCCAGATCTTCTTAAAAAAGAATCGGACCAATATCAGAAGCGAATTGAAGAAAAACAAAATCCTTCATGCAATTACGAAAAATTTTATTACTTTTTAAATCCATCCTTTTCATTTCAGGAAGACACATCTGAAGGCGATGATGACGGGTATGAAGATCATGATCATGAAACTTATAACGGCAATGTGGTAAAAACTGCCGCTGCATTCTGGATGCGGCGTTTTATAGACGGCACGGCCGAAGATTTTTATGCGGGTCTTACAGCACTTCTAGAAACGTACGATAAGAAATTTACCAAAACCGCCAGATTTTAATTTTTTATAAAATACACCTTTTTGCAGCCTTATTGAAAAGTCACATTGCCAGCAGTTTAAAATTTCATCCAGTCAGATTAAATTCTCCGCTTTATCTAAAAAAAAATGCCGTTCTCCGTAAATTTGAGCATTTTACCCCTGAAGTATTGTAATCCTGCTGTAATGGTCTTATATTTGTTACAAAGGGAAAATTATGAAAGTTTTAAGCAGTCTTCATTCAATTTATATATTTTTACAGATTTTTTTTATTGTATTTTCCGGATCCTGTATGTATCCGCTACGTCCCCGATCCGTTCCAAACATTACAGCAGAATCATTGCAATTCAGAATCAAAACTCCTGTTTCATCCGATCAATTCGCTTTGTGCAGATTTTTTGAAAAATACATTGGACTGCCGGAAGGATGCGGTTCAAACATAAATCAGGATCAAAAAGAATCTGCAGAACTCAGCGCTCAAATCAATATTGAAAATGAATCCTACGATATCAGCCGAAATATCAGCTTTTCTGTTTTAAGCGCCGGAAGTTTTATCGGTGTCACAACAAGCGCCGTTTTTTCCTTAGAATTTTATTTAAACAAGAAGAGCGAAACATTTTCTTTGAAGCAGAAAGGTCGGGCTGGCCTCTGGGCTTTTGTACTTCCGCCTATCGGTCTTCCCGGCTCCATTTTAGGGAATCTTTTGAATACCCACAGAAAACCTGAAAAGACAAGAAAAGAATGTTCCGACGAATTGGACGGTATTTCAAAACCAGCCAGAAGTCTGGAAGCCTGCCTTTATTATGCAGCGTTTATTGAAGATGCGCTTTATCCTTTTCGAAATGAACTCATGAATTATCTGAAGAGTCAACATGGTCAAAGTATTTCATCGGGAATCGACAGAACCAATCCCGCACGAAAAAAAGGAAACGTCTTATGAAAAGATTTTTATATACTGCAGTTTCGTTCCTGCTGGTGTTTCAAACACACAGTCTTTACTCTTCAGAAACGTCTGACTCCATCAGAATTTACGGAGGCTTATATTCGCATACTACTTTTCTTGATATTACAATCAGGCAAAATACAGATTATGACCGCTCCTCAATCCTGGTCGGTTCTTACAGCAGAAGCCTCAAAACAAATCTTCGCGATGTCTACTTTTTTTCAGAAGGCCAGATTGGCAAACATTACGGAATTCAGGATCACTGGGAACTGAACGGCGCTCTGTTTGCACGATGGAAACTGCCGATTCGCTGGATGGATTTGAGCCTTGGACTGGGTGAAGGATTTTCACTGGCATCAGAAAATCCCCCCCTTGAAAATCAGAAATGGGATTTGTTAAAACTGAGGATGAAAAGGGAAACATCAATGCCTTTATTAAATTACATTGCAGCGGATCTGGAAGCGGGGCTTCCCGATTCGTTCATTGCATCAAGCGTTTTTATACGCATTCATCACAGATCGGGAATTTTTGGAACGTACTGCCCAGGGGTTTGCGGGTCAAATTTCGTTACTTACGGCGTCAGAGTGGATCTGTAAAGGCACATGATTCAGCGTCCTGTATTATAATACAGATTTCTGCTTCAAAATTTTGAAAAAATTATCTGCAGCTTTTAAAACAAAATTATTGAAGAAGAATAAATTTTATTTAATTGATTCAAAA
>JAOUOA010000611.1 GCA_029880625.1 Spirochaetia bacterium | reverse complement strand
TTTAGATCAATCCGGGAGTATATTACAGAGCATCGCAATCCAGAAACGTTTCACAAAAAAATATTCTGCAAACTAGTTTTTTAGATGCTTTTCTGTATCCAGAATCATCTGCGCATATACAGGCGACAGCTTCAGTATTGCATCATACGTCAGGTGATGGGAGTCAATAAAATTTATCATACTCATTGAGCCTGAAATATCAAAAAAATACACATTGCCGTGTTTTTCAGACAGATTTAAAAAGTAATTCCTGTAGCTTTCATACCAGCGGTTCCAGCTGTATTCTGCAGCAGTCAGGGGATTTTCAGGATTGTTCACAATAACAACAGGAATTCCATCCAGTATATTGATAACCTCCCTAATTTCCTGCAGCTGACGGATTTCTTTAAAATCAATCCAATGAGTATAAAACTTCCCCAAACGAAGAAGATTCAGCTGTCGATTCGCTCCTTTCGCAGGATTTCTCCAGTCTTCCGGCTGAATCCGCCGGTTAAAATCAGATATATATTCTTTCTCAGATAAACTTGCAAGCCTGATTTCTTCAAGCCCCCGCCTTCTGACGTATAGGTCATCTTTTTGATTCTGATCTATTCCGAAATTTCCTGGAAGCCGGATCCCCTTTCCGCTGTACGATGCTTCATTTCCAGCTACAGGATTTCCCCCTGCATCCTCCACATGACTCAATACTGCAAAATACTCTTCGTCCTCTAAAATTTCGGGAAGTAAAAATTTCTGCCAGCCGATTTTTTCCGGCTTAAATTTAAGGAGCGGCCTGTAGGACGTTTTTATCCTGCAGCAGGTTTTATAATGCTCTTCAAGATTCGTTTCAAAGCGCCCGGGCATTTTCTGTTCATCTTTTTTTCTTGCAAAAAATTGGATATAAAAATCATTAATATACAGATTCTTGCGAATTTCCGCATTGAGGATTCTGTCTCCGGAAAAACTGAAGCATTTACCTGTTACACCTTCAATAAAAAGCCCTTCTTTAACGCTCTTTCCCTGATAAAAAAGATATCTTTTTCTTGGCTTCACTGGCGAATGAAGTGAATATTCAACAGGATCATACCATTCATTTCTGAAAAGAATTGAATAAAGGATCCCTCGTCCCAGAAGAGAAAGGGTTTCGTCAATTTTCATACTTCGGTAGTGATCCAGCGCAAATCTTACAGAATAAAAAATTTTCATTGGATAACGGGCTTTTAAAAATTCGGTATGATTGATTGACCGGTATTCTGAGCCAAATTCCCAGGGAGGAGTAAACCTTTCCATATCCAGATCAGCCGGATTTGTTAGATAAAGAACTCTATATGGCTTGAGTTTTTTTATTCTCTCTGCATAATATTTTAAATCTGTTGGCAGCATTGCTGCATGCGTTAGAAATTCAACACGGTAAGATTTTCCCGAAAGACGATTCAAATCCCTTTCAAGCATATCCTTTTGAAGTGAATACTGAGCAATACTCGAGCCGACAACCAGGATCAGATTTTCTTTTTCTTTGGGATCAAGATTTTCAATCCTTTGAAATTGGTATTCAAAGTTATACCATCGAAAAGAATCCCAACCAGAGGGATTTTCAATCTTAAAAATCAACCATCCAAAAATTAGACGATCCAGCGCCAGTGTAAGAATGGTGAGAGTCATGACTGCGATAAGAAAAACTCTCCGCTGTTGATCCATAAAGCCATTCCTATTGAGATGACCTTACTGAAAAGAAAAAATTTCAATCTCTCATGATAAATATCGACCGTCCCCGGGATGCTCCGCCTGAAACACTTTGAGTCCATTCATCCTTGGATTTGCTAATTTCATCAAGAAGAAGATTCATTTCATCAACATGAGTCCCGGCGCTGAGGATCAGCCGATCCCCTTTCTGAAGTTTGCCTTTACAGGATGTTATTTCCGATGCATCATCAGATTGATTCTCCAGTGAAATCCATTTCGATAAAGAAACTGAGTACTGAAGAACAACAGCATGGTTTGCAGCAAAAGAATACCTTCCGTTTTTTTTCAGTTCAACACTCAGGCTTTTCATTCCTGAATGATTTGAAGCAGAAATTACCTGTTTATGCTCAAGATTGATATTTTTTGCGCCTGACATGCGGTCAAAAAAAACCGGTATGGATTCGCCTGTAGAATCAGGAAGAGAGATCATGACAGCACGAAATTTTGACTTCGTAATATAAAGCTGTGTTTTTGTAATGCCTTCATCTGAATCATTTCCGCTGCACATATAACGGAAGTTCCTCCAGCGCCGCCAGGGCTTTT
>JAOUOA010000610.1 GCA_029880625.1 Spirochaetia bacterium | reverse complement strand
TATCCTCCAGAGTTCAGAAAACAACATTTTTTTTTATTTTTTTTGAATATTTCGTCCGGAGGATATAAAAACTCCATAGTTCTTTTGATTTAGTAAAAAAACAGTTTGGAAAATCTCTTGATTTTTTTTTTCAACAGAATAACTGCAAGAACTGCAAGAACTGCAAGAACTGCAAGAACTGCAGCATCCGTATAGAACTTGTATCGCAATAAAAAATACCGGACAAATAACTCAGACAAAAATGGAAGAACAATTAAAATTTACAAAAGAGCGATAATAAAAAAATAGCGTCATTCATTCTGATTGGCAAATTTTTGATTAATTTCCATAAAACGTTCAATATTTTTCATAAATACATCTACGACTGCAGGATCAAAATGCCTGCCGCTCTGACTCAGGATTTCATCTTTTACTTTCTCAATCTCCCATTTTTCTTTATATGCACGCTGAGTGATCAGAGCATCAAATACATCTGCAAGAGCGACAATTCGTCCAAAGATATGAATCTCTTCTCCTTTAAGTCCCCGGGGATATCCTGATCCGTCCCATTTTTCATGATGTTCATACGCAATGATTGCCGCCGCCTGGAGAAGCTCTCGTCGTGAATGAACCAGAAGTTTATACCCCATCAGTGTATGATTTTTCATGATTTCGAATTCCTCTTCTGTAAGCCGATCATTCTTCAAAAGAATATAATCAGATATTCCTACTTTTCCAATGTCATGAAGCGGAGATGCATTTGTAATCAGTTCAATTTGATCTTTTGACAGTTCCAGTTTCTCTGCAATCAGCCTGCAATATTCGGTAACACGTTTTGTATGAAATTTGGTTTCTTTGGAACGCTGCTCTTCAATCACCCCCATCGTAAAAACAGTTTCTTTAAGAGTTTCTTCAATTTCATCATTCAGATTTTTTAATTCCTGATTTTTTTCTTCAAGAAGATTCTGGCTTTTCAGAATATCCGACTGGAATAAATTGATTTCTTTTGCCACATTTTTAAATTCGATGCTCTGATACTGATTTTCATCGACGGGCTTTCTGTTTGAATAAGCATCCCTGGCTTTCTCAATTAAATGTTCGAGCGGCTCCTGCACATAAAGGCTGATTGTACGGAAAGTATTGATTACGATCAGCATAGCAAGAATAAACGAAATCAGAATTGTCACAATTAAAAAACCGACGGAAACATTGCGGTAATAAGAAATTTCAAGCTCCATATCAACAACACCGAGAACCGTGCCCTCAGGTACGTTATGGCAGATAAGGCAGTTCAGCTTTCCTTTTCCTGTCGCAGTAAACGGCACAGCAGCTCTGATTTTTGGTTTGTACTGAAATTCATCAATATGAAATAACGGCTCTTTTGATTTAAAAACCTGCTGAATTGTTTCGTCGGAATTCTGTTCTGAAATCAGACCGGGACCGAACTGCCGGTTCACTTCCTGCGAACGAATAATCATAATTCTATTAATATTGTGTACCGTTTTTATTTCTTCGAGGAAATATTCCCGTTTGTCCATAATGCCGGCTTTCATATGCGAAGTCAGCCCTGCCTTGATAATATCAGAAACAGACAGAACCTGACTTTTAATAATTTTTTGAGCAAGAAACCTGAAACTGAACGCATGGAAAATCGTAAGAAATAGAACGGCCACCAGCATTACAGAAATGATTGTTTTCAAGGTAATTGTCTTGAGACTTTTCCTTTTGGATAACTCCATGAACCACACTCCGGTATCATAAAAATATATTACAATCGATTTTTTTCTTTACTTCTCTGGAAACCGTAAAACCTTAAAGCTGAAGAAGCATTTCCGTTTCTGGCATTGAATTATTCTTTCAAAATGACATGAATTTTTTAAATTTAGACGAAATTATATTAAACTGGAATGCAATCCTGATTTCGGCCGCATTCATTCTGGCGGCATTGAGCGCCGGTTTAATAACTTATTTTTTACTGACATCTCTCTTTTCAAAGTGGTCCCGTAAAACACCCACAGAACTGGATGATTTAATCTTTAAAAAATTAAAAAAGCCTTTGCGGCTTCTATTGCCCATATTCTTTCTTTTTCCTGCACTGTCACGAAGCAAATTCCCTGAAGAAATTGAATCTTCTATCCGGCACATCATAGCTCTTGTCATTATATTGGGACTTTCCTGGATGCTGATAGGAATTGTAGGAATTATCAAAGAGTTCCTTCTCAAACATTTTAATATAAAAGAGAAAGATAACCTTCAGGCACGTTCTGTTTATACTCAGGTTTCTGGT
>JAOUOA010000609.1 GCA_029880625.1 Spirochaetia bacterium | reverse complement strand
TGTGTCGTTTTAAGATTTTTATGGCCCAAGAGAAATTGAATGTACCTGATATCTGTGCCCTGTTCCAGCATATGCGTGGCAAAAGCATGTCTTAAGGAATGAATGCTGACCTGTTTTCTGATGCCAGCTTTTAAGACAGCCATTTCGAATATTTTCTGAGCGGAACGAATGTGAAGGTGTCCGCGTCCTAATTGTCCCGGAAAAAGATATGTATTTTCTCTAAAATAAAGGTCACTGCTTTTATAATCTTTGATCCATTTTTCCATTTGTTTCGAGAGGATGCCGATTCGGTCTTTTTTTCCTTTTCCCTGGCGGATCCGGAGGAGGCCCCGGTCAAGGTCGATATCGCCCCACTGCAGAGAGACAAGTTCTGAAACGCGAAGGCCGGATGAATATGCCAGTTTTAGCAGCAGTTTATGTTTTGGATTAGGGGGTGTATTGATGATTGCCAGGATTTCTTTTTCCGAAAGAATATTTGGAAGTTTTTTTTCTTTTTTTGGAAGGGAAAGTTTTACAACAAAAATCTTTGGATATACGTGAGAAAAAAAATAAATTAATGTTTGGTATATTTGCCGGACAGATGAATTCGACAGGTACTGCTGTTTTTCATAAAAATAAGTCAATGCATCATTTTCAGTAACTTCTTCAGGCTGAAGTCTGCAGAATTCAAAAAAATTTTCAATATGTCTGCAGTAGGCCTTTATGGTTTTTCTACTGTAATTTCTTGCATATAAATGAAAATAAAGATCCAGGGCAATAGCTCTTGGAGAAAGTTCGAGGCATCCGGAAAATATCTCTTTTATATGGAGCCAGTTTTTGTAGGAAATGGGAATAATCCATGCACATTTTTGGTCATCCCATGACCGTCCGGGGATCTGTTTAACAGCTGAAATGAGATCAAGATCATAACTGAAGCGCAATTCCAGATTTTTGTGGATACAGGTGATTGATGCTGAGAGCATCAGCTATTATAAAATAATGCTATATATATGTATAGTATTAAAAGTGATCTGGAGAAAAAAGTTTGGATAAATATTATTTAAATATCAAAGTAAAGAAAACTTGATTAAATATATTTAAGTAATCCTGCAAGAACTTCAGATTTGCAAAAAATATCTAAATTTTCCTTGCTTTATGACTCATTTTTCAATTGAAAATGCCTTTCTATTGGATTTTCATGATTATTTTGCATTATGACCGGGTTCACCACCTAGATTTCATCAAATGCATTGTACATTTGTTTCAAAATACAATAATAATACAAATAATACCGATCTGAAATTTTAAAATTCCTTGGTTTCTGGATGATTCCTTAGATTGACTGATTTCATGATTTGAGTCTTAAACATCAAATTAAGATTAAATATTTAATCCATATGTTCAATTTTTGAACACTTCAAAAAATCAGGACATGGCTTCGCCCCCTCAGTCCCATAGAAATTTTCTTTCAAAAGACATAAACCCAACACGATATCATACTTGAAAATCCATCAATCAAAATTTAAGATAATTGTTAAATTTTTATTCAGGGATTTTCACAGGAGTTTTTACATTGTTAATAAATAAGGACTTCCAATAAAAATACGGATTAATTTCTTTAGAGAACTAAACTTGTGAAATGTTTGCATTTTTACTTGAATGCTGATATATTATTCAGATCAATATACTAAAACGTTTTCTATTAGAGACGGTGTTGAAAATTATAAATTGGGTCTGTTGCTGGATCGAAATTTAAGTTCATTTTGTATCGTAAGAATGAAGCGTATTGTATCTTTTAAACATCATTATTCTTTTAAACATCATTATTCTTTTAAACATCATTATTCTTTTAAACATCATTATTCTTTTAAATAAAAAAGAATTTCCTCTGTCAATATGGTATTTATGAATTCATAAGACTGTTCCGTTTAATCTTTATATTTTAAAGAATTAATTGAATTTATTTTATAAAACAAACTGTAAGATAATTTCTGTAATATTAATTGCTTTTTTCCATTCTTCATCTTCATAAAATTCAATTGATTATTCAATCATTCTAAATTTATATTTTACAAATAAAATCCAGAAAACAATAAAGTCTGTATTAATCTTTGATTTAATGGGATGCTGCGAATAAGTTATGCCGGATAAAATAAATACAGAACCAGGATTAAAAAGAAGGCTGAATCTGGCTCTTCTGACTCTTTACGGCATAGGAAATATTCTTGGAGCCGGGATTTACGTTTTAATCGGAAAAATTGCCGGAAATGCAGGGATGTTTGCTCCTGTATC
>JAOUOA010000607.1 GCA_029880625.1 Spirochaetia bacterium | reverse complement strand
TGTTCTTATTATAGAAGAAAGCTGGCCTCAGGCATCTGTCGGATCGCATGTTTCCGATCTCATCCAGAGAAACTGCTTTGATTATCTGGATGCTCCGATTCTCAGAGTAGCACAGGAAGATGTTCCAATGCCGTATGCATCCAATCTGGAGAAGCTCAGCCTTCCCAATGTAACAAAAATAATGAATGCCGTTCAGGATCTAATGGAGTAAAAATAAAATGGGATTGATCGTAGAATTAACACAGCTGTCGCCGACCATGTCGGAAGGCACTTTTATTAAGTGGTCTAAAAAAGTGGGCGATTCCGTTGAACCGGGAAGCGTCCTTGCAGAAGTTGAAACAGATAAAGCAGTAATGGAAATGGAAGCCTATGATGAAGGCATTCTTCTGGTACAGCTTGCGAATGAAGGAGACCGGCTTCCCGTCGGAGCTCCCGTTGCCATCATCGGAGATGCAGGCGAAGTTGTAGCCGATCTCATAGAAGAAGCAAAAGCAAAACTTGCGGCGATCCGTTCAGGAAGTGCACCTGCATCGGCAGAAGAACCAGCCCCGGAACCGAAAGCAGCTGAAACTGCAGCGCCTTCTCCCTCTGCCTCTCCAGGAGCCATTGCACTGGCTCCTGCGACAACAGCTGTTACGCCCCCTCCCTCCAGAAGTTCAGGGCGGATCCTTGCAAGCCCTCTTGCCAGAAAAATTGCTGAAGAAAAAAATATTGAAATCAGCAGAGTAACAGGAACCGGTCCCGGCGGTAGAATTACCAAAACTGACATTCTTAATTTCGTACAAACAGCCCCGGATATAATTTCATTCCGTTCCAAACCGGATCAAATTGTTGAAATAACCGGAATGCGAAAAATAATCGCACAGCGTCTGTCCGATTCCAAAAAAAATATTCCGCATTTTTATCTTACTCTTGAATTTGATGCTGAGCCGCTTTTTCAGATGAGAAGCAGACTCAATGCGGATTTAAAAGCTTCGGATGATCAAAACGAACTTAAAATTTCCTTCAATGATCTGATTGTAAAAGCAGCAGCTCAAAGTCTTAGCCGGCACCCAGCCGTAAACAGTTCATGGAGAAATGACCATATCATTGAATTCGGCAGAGTTGATATTGGAATTGCAGTATCCATGGACGGCGGACTGATCACTCCCTATGTTAGAAATGCAGATCAGCTTCCGCTTTCTGCACTTGCCGGAAGAATCCGTGAACTCAGTAAAAAAGCAAGAGAACGCAAACTGAAGCCTGAAGAATATACCGATGGAACATTTACGATTTCAAACCTCGGCATGTTTGGAACCACTGAATTTTCAGCAATCATCAATGAACCGGAAGCAGCCCTTCTTGCTGTTGGCGGCCTTGTGGAAAAACCAGTAGTTAAAAATGGGGAAATTGTTCCCGGGAAAACCATGAAAGTTACCCTCAGCTGCGATCATCGGGTCATTGACGGAGCGGAAGGAGCCAGGTTTCTTGAAACCTTTCGAAAATTTATCGAAAATCCCCATTCACTTCTTGTTTAATTCTTAAACTTGAATTTTCTTAACTTAAATTACCGTCAGGAAATCATGGATTCTGCCGGTAATTTACTGATTCTTTATTTGAATTCAATATTTAAAATACTTGATTAAAATTGGTGAATCCTCAACCTGGAGCATTCAGGAGGATTTTAAATGAATCTATTCAAAAAAGAAAATCTTATTATTGCCATTGCTATTATGGCTATATTCTCACTCGCTACTTTTTGTGGTGGAGATAAAGGAGCAGAAGGTGATTCTGCAACTGCTGAAACCAGCGGAGATCCGGATATTGCAAAAGGTATGGAACTTTATGCAAATAATGGATGTGCAGGTTGTCATGGCGATTCTGGATTGGGAGACGGACCTGCAGGATCTGCACTGAACCCCAAGCCTAGAGATTTTTCAATGACTGCCGATTACAAGCAGGGAACCAGCGCTGATGAAGTTGCCGCTTCTATTGAAAAAGGAGTTCCTGGAACTCCAATGATTGGATATGCTGCAATCAGCCCTGAAGACCGTATGTTAATTGCAAAATATATCGTATCTCTTCAGAAGTAATTCTTAAGAAAACTCTGCCGTTTTTCGGCAGAGTTTTTTCTTTCTCCACAAATCACTTTTCTCTTTCAGCTTGACATTTTCTTCATCCGCTTCGATCTACTGTTTCCTATGGATAAAACATCCAGGCTGCTTGAAAAAATATTAAAAAAACATCTTCCACCTTTCAGTTTCAGAGCAGGTTATTCTGCAGGATACATCAATCCATTTCC
>JAOUOA010000608.1 GCA_029880625.1 Spirochaetia bacterium | reverse complement strand
AACACCTGAATTTAATATTGTTGATCCGGTTTATAAACGTGATATAATGGATGCATGGAATAGACTCGGACTTGATGATGTTGGAAAATGGGATGAAAAATCAGTAGAGTTGCTGAGAACATCTATAATAAAAGATCATGGGATCATGGCCGACGAGATTGTTTCTGAATTTTATGGAACTGCAAAGACAGGTATGTTTTCAAAGAAGGAAATTTCAGGAATCATTCAAGAACTGATTGATTTTATTCCGGAGGATGCGCTGAAATCGAACAAGTTTCAGAAAATAAATATCAGGATTGGAAATATCGGGAACAATATTCTTGGTCAGTATGATAAAGGAGTTTTGAAAATATCCAACAACCTTATTACAGACAGGAAAAAACTTAAGGAAACAGTATATCATGAGTTGATGCACTGGCTGCATGATGATACTATGAATCAGAGAGGTGAAAACTTTAAGAAAACCATATCAGATATTTTTTCAAAAAGAACAGCTGGCTATCCAATTTATTATGACAGCAGTGGAGGATATAGAAGGGATGATCGATGGTGGGATAGATATGCGGGGCGTGTTTACTGGTTTGAAAAAAAAGCAGGAATTGAACCCGGCAGCGAAGTTGCAACAATGCATTTCCAGCTCATGAGTGATCCTGATTATTTAGTAAACAGTATCATAAAAGATCCAGAGAGATTCCCTGAAGATACTATTAAAACATTAAAGCAAATATTGGAGTTTTTCGAATGAAATTAAACATCAAGATGACATTTAAATCAGGTGAAGTTGGACTGTATGAAGGATACGTTCAGCATATGTGGCACGACATTGAAGGGGACAAACATAAATTCTCAGGGTACTGGCCGGATGAAGATAAAGAACGATTATTTGATCATGCTCGATCAAATACGTTTCGTGGAGCTGATGATGTGAAATCATACCTGACACGTTTTGCAAACAGACACGGCGCATCTATCGAAATTAAAGAAGAAGGAGAAGCTCTGGATTATCCAAAGGGTGAAGAAGGAGTAAAATACTGAAATGAAACTTAACATCAAAGGAAAATCGTTTTACCCTTACAAGTATTCAGTTTTGAAGGATGGTATCATACGATTTAGAATCAAAACGGATATTCACGGATTCCAGCATTTCAGAGGATTGCTCAATGAATCTTTTGAAATAAAGCAGGATGATATTAATGGGATGTTCAGAGCTGGTGAATTTTTCTGGACAGCGGATGAGAATGAATACCACATTCAAACTTCATTAATCCCTGAGTCAGAATTCAATCAGTCAAAACTTGCCTCACTTTTCATGAGGGAAAGATCCTTTGCATTAAAAACATCAGCAAGAAACAGAAAGCTTATCGATTTACTGGAATCAAAGGGAATTATTTCTAAAAAAGAAGTAGAGTCAGTCCTTGGTGAAGACACTGCCTCTATACTCGAAGCATATATTGAATTTTGTAGAGTTAAAAAAATTGAGGATATTGAATTCTGATGCCTACAGAAATCAAAGACGATAATCATATCCCTGAAATTCTGAAAGAACTGTCAGAACTTTCATCAAAATCAGTCGATGTCGGCTGGTTCGGAGAGATGGCCATAATTGCCGGCGTTCAGGAATACGGCGCCAGAATTCAGGTTACTGATGCCATGCGCGGAATGTTTGCTGCCATGGGATTTCCACTGAAGGAATCCACGAAATATATTGAAATTCCGGAACGTGCTCCTCTCCGCACAACAGCGGAGAAATTATCCGCTCTGGATCATCTTGCAGATGTTCTTGAGGCCGAATTGTTTGAACTCCTGAACGGTCGGAAATCTGCATCCCAGGTTCTGGCAATGATGGGTGAGGTAATGGTCGGCGAGGTGCGGGATACTGTGGCCAATGGATTAAAACCAGAGAATCATCCCATGACGATTTTAATGAAGGGATCCGCAAAACCTCTGATTGCATCGGGAGATTTGTTGAGAGAACTTGGCTGGGAGGAAGTGAATGATTGAGCAGGAAGTAATGTTGTCTCCGGCAGAGGCTTCGTATATGTGTGGACGCAAACCATCAGAGAGCACGATTCGCCGTTGGGGATTAAAAAAACTATTCCCCTGTATCATCCTTCCATCTGGAACAATGCTCATTCCGATGAGTAAATTCAAGAAATTTCTGAAAGATCATGAGATAGAACAAATCGAGCAAGAAAAAAGTCCCGTCAAATCGGTCAAATCCGTCAAATCCGTCAAATCTGTCATCGCATAGCACAAAAAATCCTTCCAAATTTAAATAAAA
>JAOUOA010000606.1 GCA_029880625.1 Spirochaetia bacterium | reverse complement strand
CATCATCAGGATTATAATTCAGATATTCTTTAAATAGTATATATGCAAAGTCAGCAGATGACATTGGTCCGCCCGGGTGTCCCGAGTTGGCTTTCTGCACGCCATCCATTACAAGTGCTTTTATTACCGATACGGCTTTTTTATCTAATACAGGATCTTTCATGAATTACTCTCTGTTAATTAATTTATTTTTCTGGGATAGATACCTGATTTTCATCAAAGTACCTGCTATTTCAGTATAATTCCCGAAATATTACGCAGAATTTATGCTTTTAAGGAAAGGTAAAAATTCTGTCCATGAGTGGCAAGAAAAAATCTTGGGAATTCTAAAAGAACAGTAAAAATACTTAAAAATATATATATCCGCGATTATTTTTAATAAAAATCTCTGTCCCCAGTTTTCTGGACTGTATGCAGATCTCTTGCAGGAATGAATTGGCCTCCTCTCCTGCCAATGGATAGATATAAAAGCTGTTTAATTCCTGAAATTTTCCAAATACCGGGATAATTTCCGCAATTTTCAGTTTATTTTCAGAAAAATGCAAAATAGCAACCAAATTATGATTTAAAAGCTGATTCTTGCTGCCAAAAATAAAATTGCCCAAAGAATAAAAAATAATTCCGTTTTTATATTTTTCAACACCCTGCGGAATATGCGGATGGTGACCGATTACTGCAGAAAAACCAAAATCAATCAACCTGTGCGCAACCCTTCTCTGGTATGATTCCGGAGCTGGAGAATACTCTATGCCCCAATGCAGGGAGAGAATTTTTTGCGAAATGTCATTCCCTGCATTTTTCCTGATATTGGCAAGATCTCTTACCAGATATCCTGTTTCGAATTTGGCAATTCCTCCCTTTTCCTTGCTGGCAAATGTGTCTTGCTGGCCAATCAAACTGGAGGAATAAATTGTAAAATTCTGCTTATTGGCGGAAAACTTGTAGGGCTGGTAGGCCGAGGTAAAATTATCTCCTGCACCAATAGACAACAAACCCTCATTTTTTAAAAATGTTCGGGTTTGACGCAATCCTTTTTGGCCAAAATCCATGGCATGGTTATTACCCAGAGAAACCAGATTGACAGACAACGATTTTAAAATACTTATATCTGCTGGAAACGCCCGGAACACATAGGGCTTGTCCGGATGTATGGAAACATCCAGGTTATAATCCTCGGCAATTACTGGCGTTTCCAGATTCAACATTCTAAAATCTGCCTCTTGGAAAACAGATTCCATTTCCGAAACAACCAGTGAATAATCTGGACGAATGGTATCCATTGTCTCCCGGACATTCCACTCAAACATCACATCTCCGGCAAAAAGCAATTTGCTGGTTAACTGATCTGCAGAATATAATGGATTTTGGCTGAAGAAAAAAAGGAAAACAAGAAAGCTCATCAGGATGGTCACAGGTTTACTTTGTGAACAACCGCACCGATGAAAAGAAAAAATATAAAAAACAGCAGGAATTTTCTTCTTTTAAAAAATTTTCCAGCCCCATTTGTTAAAATAGGTTATAGCAGAACGAATCAGCATCCAGGCATGCATTAAATCCCTGTGCGTTTGTCTGTTCCAGTGGTGGGTTATTGTTGCGTCAGGATAATACACACAACGAGTTATTTCCGAAAATCTCCGGGTGATATCCGCATCTTCCAGGTGGAGAAAATATTTTTCATCAAAAAATATTTTTGATCTTTCTATCACAGACCTTCTAAAAAACATAAAACAACCGGACAGATAGGTAACATCCGCTATTTTGTCATATCCAATATCCTGCATTGTATAAATATCCATGCGTTTTCTGATAAAAGTCATTCCAGTCATGAAATTTGGCAAAAAACGGCGCGCAAACAGGTCGAACAAGGACGGATTTCTTTTGTTTAAATACTGCATACTTCCATCAGTATTCAGTATCCTGGGCGAACATAGTCCAATGTCCGGATTTTCTTCCATAAAATCAAATATCTTTTCCAGTGCACCTTCATGAATGATAACATCCGGATTCAATACAATGTGGTATCGGGCTAATGGTGAATCGTTATAGGCATGGTTATGACCATAACCATAACCTCCGTTAATTTCTGAGAAAAGCATTTTGACATTTTTGTAGTTTAAAAACAGGTGATTTAAATTTTCCGAGTATTCGCGGCCGGAATGATTATCCAGTAAGGTTACAAAGACATTTTTTTTGGTCCGAAAAACACTTTGCACCGTCTTTAACAAAACATCCAGATCATTTTGATACACAACAACCGAAATAGATATATCAATAATCTTTTCCA
>JAOUOA010000605.1 GCA_029880625.1 Spirochaetia bacterium | reverse complement strand
GAAATTCCCGAGAGAATAAATGACAAGACGGTTTTTCTGCTTCCCGAATTTATCTTTTACATTTTTTACTTCAAAAGGCTGGAGAACATGCGGATGGCCTCCCAGAACAATGTCTGCGCCTTCATTGAAGGCAAGGTTTACATACTTTTTCTGATATTCGTCCGGCTGGCGCAGATATTCTCCTCCGAAATGGTACAGAACAACGATGACATCTGGTTTTGCTTCCCTGGCCAGAGCCATATCTTCCATGATTTTTTTATCATCAATTAAATTTACGACAACATCTTTGGGAACGGCAATTCCGTTTGTTCCGTACGTGTAATTCAGAAGTGCAAATTTTATGCCGTTTTTGTGTACGAATAATACTCTGTTTTTTTTATGTTCAGTATGCGATGAATAAGTTCCCAGGTGAACGATTCCCTTTTGATCCAGAACCTTGATGGTTCTTTTCAATCCTGATTTTCCCTTATCCAGGGAATGATTGTTTGCTGTTGTCAGAATATCAAAACCAACATAATCCAGAGCGGTGACCAGCGAATCCGGTGCACCGAATTCAGGATATCCTGAATATTTTTTAGGATCTCCCGGCAGGGTGGTTTCCAGATTGCCGATTGTGATATCCGCTTTTTCGAGATATTCTTTTACAGGTTCAAAAACAGGTTTATATTCGTAACATTTGCAAGAAGGATTGTATGCAGTTTCAATCTGAAGATCATGCTGCATGATATCGCCGACAACGGAAAAGCTGACGGAATGGTGGTCGCTGCCCCGGGCGGTTCCCACCGTGCATGAAATTACAGATAAAAATATACAAAGTATGAGAATTCTGGACTGCTTCATTTGTTATCTCCATCTCCATCCAGCAGGACGGACATCTATGGTTCCGCTTTCTTTTAAATCGGTATCTTCTGGATTTTTTTCAATACGAGAAAATCCTTTTTCAATATCTGAACGGATCGAAAGCAGATAGTACATGCTCAGATAATGACGGAAGGACATCCATTTAGAAAGATTGCTGATTCTCTGGATATTATAATGAAACGGCATTTCTTCAAATTTTTCTCCGTCAGGATATCCGATGAACTTGGAACCAACGGTACTGGTGCGGATTACCAGACTTTTCTCATCATGGTAGAGCGATTGAATATTTTTTCTGTAATTTTCAGGGAAACGGAAATATTCTTCAGCATTGGACATGTACAGGACACGGATAGGAATTTTCAGAGATCGTGCCGTTTCGCCGATGGATCTCATGGATTTATCACCGGTTAAATCACCGGAAATTGCAATGATTTTCTTGTTGATGATCATATTTCTTATATAATTGTAATCTGAAGAATCGTTATTAAAGGTTTTGAGCTTCAGTTTTTTGGCCATAAAGTCGAGATCCCGGAGTCTTTCGGGTACGTCTGTGGATCCTCTGTGAGCAACCTGCCAGGCAATCAAGATGGTCTGGTATTCTGGATCCCCTGCGAAATGCTTTTTAATGAGTTCAAGGGATGTCTTTTTATTCTTTCTTTCCCATAGAGTTTTATATTCCGCATATGTGGGGGATTTTTCAATAAAATAAAGATGAATTCTGTTTACGGCAACAACTACAGGGTCAAAATCCATCAGATAGGCATAATTACTTCTTGCCCATGCAATGAAAGTAAGGTTTTGGTCTGTTCCGACTCCCAGATAGATTCCGCCTAGATTTTCTATATACGGTCTGAATAAATCGATCCGCATTTCATTGGAAGCCGGATAGTGATCTACACGCAGACTGCGTTCTTTACGGGGCAGATCCAGGTCTGTCGGCACAGGGATTTCTTTTTTTGATTTAAATTCCCTCTTTGGTTTTTCTGCTCTGGATGGGATGCAGTTTGAAAGAAGGATTATAAGAGAAAGGGCAAGTAGAAACAGTATTTTTTGCATTCAAGAATTCCGAAAAACTATAATTTGTATTTTTTCTGAAAATTTATTTTTAAATAACGAATTTACCCACCATGTCCGGTCTGTCCAGAGTAAATTCGTACGGAACTGCGGTTTTTTGATTGATTCTTTCTGATTTTCATGTAATATCTTTATATATGTTCAAAAGAGTTTCATTGGTTTTGATCTTGATTTTTCTTTTTCAGTGCAGTTCAGAAAAAGAAAAACAGGAACTTCCAGAAGGCCTGGAAACCGGAGCGGTTTATCGAATTGAAATTCGCGATGCCATCACTCCTGCAACAATGGAAATTCTTGAGAGTGCAATCCGTACCGCTGAAGAAAATCAGGCATCTGCTCTTCTTGTGCTGCTGGATACTCC
>JAOUOA010000604.1 GCA_029880625.1 Spirochaetia bacterium | reverse complement strand
ATTCCATAGCTTATATCTATATGAAGCAAACATACGCGTAATAAAAATTTCCCTTATGGTGGTTAAGGAATATTGATCCAGATTTTTGATGAGTGTAAAAAAAGAAATCCCTTCAATTTTACCAAAATAGTTAACATTACTTCTGTTAAAGGAAAGTGGAGATATTTCAATGAAAAGAGCATCCGGTTTTAAGCCCCTTTCAAGCAACTGCAGCATTCGGGTCATATGGATTTCCGAATTGGAGGCAACGGATGAGAAATTGTTGAGTTTATATTTATTGAGTCTCACACGATCGTTTTGAGTAAGGTAAGGATCTATTTCCGTCTGAGAGGGGACAGGAACATGATAGAAACATCCAGAACGGGATGTGCCGAAATTCCAGATCACTTGCTTATCTTCGCTATCTATAAAGGGATATTCTGCATTTTCAAGAGTATCCCTGTGAGGATTGGCTGGAGTGACAACAGTCCATGAAAATCTAAGCTCAGGTATAAGAAGCAACTTATCCAGAAGGAAAAAGACTATAAAAATCAGATAATATTTTCTAAAATGTTTCATAAGCTTAAAATTGGAAATAGATAAATGGAGTGGAACCGGATTGAAGAGAAATCATTACAAAACCCAATACAATTATCGCTACAGGAAGAATATAATTTTTATATCTGAAATAAAACTTCATTTTAAAAGGATTATTTTCAAAAAAATGCATAATAATAAAAATTAACGTTATGATGACAAGAGAATTTACCCCTTTAATGTCCAGGCCTTTCACATTGAATAAAGATTGAATCATATCCAGCGCTCCACCAAGAGATGGATTTCTGAAAAATATCCCGGAAAAAGAGATCAAATGAAACAGAATAACTCTTCTAAAAATTCTTCGCAGAATGTTTCCTTTTTCCGTTTCAGGAGGTCTTAAAAAAGGAATCATTCTTTCCAGTATTAAAAACAGTCCGTGAAGAAATCCCCAAATAAAGAACGTATAATTCGCGCCATGCCACAAACCACCCAGAACCATGGTGATCATAAGATTTACTATATATCTGATCTTTCCTGTTCTATTTCCTCCAAGGGTTATATAAAGATAATCCCGAAGCCATGTTGTAAGAGTAATATGCCATCGTCCCCAGAATTCACTGAAAGATTGCGCCATAAAAGGAGCGCGAAAATTTTTAGGGATTCGAAACCCCAGCCCGAGAGCAAGACCGCGCGCTATATCTGAATAACCTGAAAAATCAAATAAAATCTGCAAAGCAAATCCGTTATACGCCAGAAAATTGCTAAAACCTGAAAAATTTTGCGGATTTAAAAAAACTGGATCGATGATCCGAGAAATGGAATCAGCGAGAACTACTTTTTTAAATAAACCTGCAATAATAAATAGAGCCGCCATATCGATTGTTTTTATTGTATTTCTTTTTACGGTATTAATTTGAGAAAAGATTTCATCATGTCTCATGATGGGTCCGGCAATTAACTGAGGAAAAAACATTACAAAAAACGTAAAATCTAAGAACGCAATCTTTTCAGTGAAAACTTTTCTGTATCGGTCCACATGAAATGCAATCATCTGGAAAGTATAAAAACTTATACCCAGGGGAAGGATGATTTCAGGAATGATTCCTGTACCGGGTTTAAGAAATTCACTTCCTGACGGCAGGATATATGAAAGCGCATCATAAAATAAATAATAATATTTAAATAAAAAAAGATTAAAAATATTCAGAATGACAATGCCTATTATAATCTTCCGGCTATTGAATCTTAAATATAATAAATAAAAAAGATAATTTATTACCACGGAAAAGAAAAAATGAAAAAAGAATGGGATGCTCCAGTGAGCATAAAAAATAAAAGATGCAAGTATAAGGAGATTTCTTCTGTACTTCGCAGGCGTGTACCAATAAACGGGAAGGAGAATTAAAAAGAAAATGAAAAAATCAAAGGAATTAAATAGCAAATAATTTCTCCAACAATTTAAAATAGTTTTTAAATGTGAATGATTTATGTCAATTATAATTCTATGATATACAGAAATTATGCTTTTAAACTCTAAATCAGACCGGCCATAAAAACAAATGAAATGATTAAAAATCGACAAGGGCGCCTAACGTAAATTTCTGAAAACAACCCTGCCAGGTCTGTACGGCCGGAAGTTCGTGTTCTTTGCAACAAAAGATGCATACTTCCAGATATTATTAGTTGCCAGAGCAGATCCTCTCTGAATTCTATTCAAAAACAGGATTTCTCTTTTTTACCATATGGCAGATAATGAAAACAATTCAGAGGGCATGG
>JAOUOA010000603.1 GCA_029880625.1 Spirochaetia bacterium | reverse complement strand
AGACAGGGCAGTCCAGACATACAATTTGGCAATTCAGATTCAACCGGGCAGAAAAGAAGCCTATGTCAATCTTGCAACCCTGCAGGTAGACACCAAACAGTATGCTCAGGCAGAATCCACTTACAAAAAAATTCTGCAGAAATGGCCGGATGATGCTTCTGCACATAGAGAAATCGGCCTCCTTTACATGAAACATCTTGGGAATGCAGAAGCAGGAAAAAAGCATCTGAAGCGTTATCTTGAACTGAAGCCGAATGCAAAAGATGCTGCTGAAATTAAAAAATTAATCGGTTCATAAATTTACTGGTAAAATAACCAGTCATTCAATTTTTTGCCCGATAAAGCTCAAGTCATCGGAACTGCAGGAGGCGTAAACGCTTTCAGCAGTTCCGATGAGAATCCCGGAGTTTTCAAAATCAGAACTGCGGGATCTCTCTTTATTGAGCTCATAATTAACATGAAATTACAAACGGCAGAAAAATAAATCCGCATCAATACCTATGACAGAACTTGCATACAAATCACTTCAGGACCGAACCATTGAACACCATTCCTTCGGATCGGGAAAACTTTCCGTACTTGCTATCGGCGGTGTCCACGGAAATGAATCAGAAGGATTTCTCTTTCTGGAACGCTTCATGGACGAGCTGACCAAAGGCAATATCAACCTGGATTCAGGCATCACTCTTCATATCTGTCCTCGAATTAATCCCGACGGATGTGCAGTGCTTCGCCGCACCAACCAGAACAATGTAGACTTAAACAGAAACCTTCCGACAAAAGACTGGTCCGGCGAATTTACCGATGTGCGTTATTTCCCGGGTAAAAGTGCAGGAAGCGAAGTTGAATCTGAAATCACAATTGATCTGATCCAAAAAACAGATCCTTCATTAATCATCTCCATGCACTCTTACGAAAAAGCCATGGTAAACTACAACGGAGACTGTGAAAATCTGGCGAATGCGATGGGCAAAAAAAACGGCCTTGTGGCAAAAGGCGACATTGGATACCCCACTCCAGGAAGTCTCGGAACCTATACAGGCTGGGAAAGAAATCTTCCCACCATTACTCTTGAAATTTTACGAGGACAGGAACCCGGACCGGTCTGGGATCAGCATCTGGATGGATTTATGGATGCCGTTCATTTTTATCTGAAAAATCCCCTGCCCGAAAGAAAAAATCCGTAAGAATGTTTCATGCTTCCCTGATTTGATTTCTGCTGATTGTATGATTTTACCATGCAGATATAGAATTTTGTTCTGCTCATCCCGGTTTCAATTGAAAACTCTGGAAAATCTTATCAAATAACTATATTGGGATATAAAATTTCAGTTTACTGATAATTTTTTGATTGATCTTTATTTCCGTTTTTTTTCCTTTTCATATTTGCTGTTTTCTTTTAATTAAATATGCGCTGAATCACATTAGAATTTGATATTTTCATTTTTTCAAAATTGAATCCATAAAGATAACCTGCGGAAAGAATGATAAACAATGATTCATGCGAAATTTGAATTAAGAAAAAATAAATTACAGAATCAGCTGCAGATGAATCAGCGGATTGATTCAGAAATAAATTATATAACTCTCTCACAGACTTAACTGTGAATGAATTTGAATTAAGGATAATATCATGTACGAAGAACTTGCATCTAAAATCGATTACCTTTATGATCATAAAGATGAAATTCATAATAAAGATTCCAGAGAAAATGTACTTTCTGTTCTGGAACTTCTGAATGACGGTAAGGTCAGGGTGGCAGAGCCTGAATCTCAGGGAAAATGGAAGGTCAATGCCTGGGTAAAAAAAGCAATCCTGCTTTATTTTCAAATTGCGGAAATGCGCGACATGGAAGCAGGAGACTTTGTTTTCTATGATAAAATTCCAGTTAAAACAGACCACAGTGTAAGGGGCGTCCGTGTTGTTCCGCCTGGAATCTGCCGGTATGGAGCCTTTATCGAAAAAGGAGCGATTATGATGCCCGGCTATGTAAATATCGGAGCTTACGTTTCATCAGG
Organism: Spirochaetia bacterium; assembly: GCA_029880625.1. GTDB lineage: Bacteria > Spirochaetota > Leptospiria > Leptospirales > Leptonemataceae > JAOUOA01. The sequence goes on along the minus strand of JAOUOA010000603.1, from coordinate 284 downwards.
AACCATGGTCGATACCTGGGCAACGGTCGGAAGCTGCGCCCAGGTGGGTAAAAATGTTCACCTTTCCGGGGGCGTTGGAATCGGAGGCGTTCTTGAGCCGCCTCAGGCAGGGCCCGTCATCATTGAAGACGGATGCTTTATCGGATCACGCGCAATTCTGGTAGAAGGCGTAATTGTTGAAGAAAGGGCTGTCATCGGGGCCAATGTAACAATTACATCCTCCACTCCCATCATAGACGTTACCGGTGAAAAAGAAGTCATTCATAAAGGACGGGTTCCAGCTA
>JAOUOA010000602.1 GCA_029880625.1 Spirochaetia bacterium | reverse complement strand
TCATATTCAACACATGATGAGAAAAATCTGTTGTGTCAGGATGTTTTTCGATGTACATAAAACCTGAAATTTTTATATTAATGTAAAATAAAAAATTTATTCTTGATTATTTTCATTGATGGAAATATGGATGAACTGAATTAATGAAATATATGTAATAAATGACATATATAAAAACTCTGCCTTTGATCTGCTTATCATACAATATTGATCCAGAATCAAAACAGAAGTAATTACTTAAAACTTGGAGATAAACATGAAAGCATCGGTTGGAAACGATTATGCCGCTGTAGGAACCCGTACAGTATTTAATAAAACACTGAGACATCTTGTTAATGTTTCATCACTGATTGAATTTATTGGCGGAGGAGGGAATCTTGCAGATCAGCTGATTGGACTGGAATCTCAGGGAGCTATTATCAAGCAGCAAATTCCCCCGATTATTTCTGTGGTACTCGCTGAAAAATTTGAATATGCTTATAAGTCAGCCAATATGACCGAAACGATATCCGATTTTTCAAAAATCCAGTCGACTGTTTCCCGCTGGACTGGCGTTGATTATGTGGGTGCCTACTATCATCCCAATTTTGGAGTGATCCTGTTCAATCCGAAGGTTTCAGAACACTGGGCAAACGTTCAGGATTTGAAAAAAGATGAACTTGTTGTGATTTATGCAAAGACTGTAAATAATAATAAAGACTCCTCAGAAAAAGCAGTAGACGCATTTTTTCAATTAATTGCAGGGCAGAGCCCTGCGGAAGATCCATCATTTCTTGAAGCAAAAAAAGCGGCTCCTCCTCCGCCTCCGCCAAAACCTGCTCCTGCTGCAGCGCCGCAGCAGGCTGCTGCGCCAAGACCTGGCGGAGCTCCTGCGCCGGCTAAACCTAAAGGACCCAAGAATTTAACGCCAAAATATTCTGTACAGGTATCCAATGAACTTTTTCATAATGGAAACGTGGAAGCCTGGAAAAATATCATTGAATCCTATGAAGCAAAACATCCGGACTGCAAGGTGATTGTCTATCATGAAGGCGAATTGATTCAGGATTTGAATTCTCTCTTTAAATGGGGAAAGGTAAAGCATCAGGGATTGATTTTCTTTCAGATTGCCGGTTCGGAGATAAAAAACGTAAGTCGCCTTCAAAAGTATCTCTACGAAGGAGCCTCAAAAAGATATGAGGCATTTATGAAAAAGGATATCAATAAGATTTTAAATCTGTTTTGAAGTTTTGTTTGGCTTTGTCTGTTTGTTCCCTTGCAGGGTTCGGGATTTTTTCAATATTGATTTTCTGAACCCTGCAGTAGTATAGAATTTAATATAAAGATAAGTTTTGAATGTTTGAGAATTATTTTAGTGAAAAATCTCAGGAACTCAGTACCTCTCTGAGTCAAAATCTTGAAAAAAGGGGGATACAGCTTCCTGGTAAAGAAAAAGATCTAACAGTGTTTAAAGAGCTGTTTACTTTTTTAAAGGAGCATCTGCCGGATCACTATTCTCTTGCAACAGGAAGAGTCCGGAATACAAAGCATGTACTGAACAAAAACTGCGATATTTTAATTTATAATAAATGGTGTCAGAAGTTTCTGGATATGACAGGAGGGTATATTCTTAGCGATTTTGTAAATCTTGTTATCAATATAGAGATTGATCTTACAACGGAAATGATTTTTGACAATGCGAATACAGTAAATGCATTGAAATCTCTTTATGAATTGGAAAATAATATTGAATCGGACCAGGTCATCCCATTGTATTCCGTACTGTTTTCATACAGATCTGCAATTCCGCTTCTTTCTCACAAGATTGCAATTGGCGACAGTGCAAGGGAAAATTCAATATCAGTCAATCATCAGCATGATTTGATTGTTGTTCTGGATCAGGGAATTATTATAAAGGACTGGGAGACTGGAGGAGGATACAAAGTCATTGAAACAGGCAAAGATACGTTGCTGTGGTTTTATATCCTTTTACTTGAATACATGGATCGAGACGGAAAACTTGGATTTGATCCAAGAAAATATATAAATGAAGAAAAAGTTTACGATGAGTTTTAAATAAAAGATTCATTTGCTGATGTGATTTTTATGGAGAGTTTGATGAAATTAAAGATATTATTTTTTGCATTGATTCTGGGGGCGTTCACTGCCTGTGGAAATTCAGGAAAAAACTATGTATTTGTTATTGATACATCAGGATCAATGACCTTTCAGAACCGGACGATTGATAAAGTAAAAAAAGAGATGCCCAAACTGCTGGATCTGGTCCAAATTGGAGATCGGATTACTCTGGTTGAATTTGATGATGAAC
>JAOUOA010000601.1 GCA_029880625.1 Spirochaetia bacterium | reverse complement strand
TTGCCTTTTTGATGACTCTGAAGGATCAGTATTTCCACCTCGGGGATACTTTTGTTTTTATTAAAGTTTTTTCTGCCAATGCGCTTTTTGTATTTCTGGGAATTTTGATCATGATAATCAGCACCATGTATTTTCTTGAAAACCGTTTCATTCGTAAACTTGAATTTATAAGGGATGATGCTTCAGGAATCATTGCACTGATTGTTAGCTGTATTTTGATGTATGCTATAAAATATTTTATTGTTAAATATTTTGATTTACAGTTTAAGTTTCCTTATATCATTATTTTTTTAGATTTAATTCTCATGATGATCTTTCCTGTTACGGCTTATCTCATGCTGAAACAGTTTAAGCACGGTCATTGAATTTACTAAGGATGTCCGGCGGTAAAAAATTAAATCCTATTGTAAAAAAAAATAAAAAACGACAGTTAGAAAATGAGATGATTTTTCATTGGCAGAATAAAAATTATGTGCGGACGATTTGCTCTAAACGACTATAAAGGAGTCCGGGATCTTTTCAGGGATCTTTCGATTGAAATTCCTGAAGGTGAGCCCCGTTATAATATTGCGCCCGGTTCTCTGATTCCGGGACTTTTAAATGATTTGATTTTCCGTTTTGATATCCGCTGGGGGATGACACCGCCCTGGGCAAAAGAAAATACGCTTCTTTTTAACGCAAGATCTGAAACCATCCACAGCAAAACTTCTTTTAAAAAGCATATTAAACTCCACCGAATGATTTTTCCGGCAAGCGGTTTCTATGAATGGAAAAAAGAAGGAAATCAAAAAACTCCTTTTTATTTTACTTCTCCTGACGGATTTCCTTTTGCTCTGGCCGGGATTTATAGAGTCAGCAAGGATGGCATTTACCAGGCATGTATGATTACAACGGAAGCATCAAATGCAATGAAGTCTGTGCACGATCGTCAGCCTGTGATCATCGCAAAAAGTGAAATTAAAGAATGGCTCACCTCTGAAGATGAAACTATCGTGGACCGAATGATGCAGCCCTCAGAAAGCTTAAATATGATCCAGGTTTCTTCCTATGTAAATCATTCACAGAATGAAGGACCTGACTGCATTCGCTCTGTTTCATGAAAAACTTATACAGAATCTATATAGGATTTTCTCAGAAAAGTTTATTAATAATTGCAATATTGCTATAATAAAGAAAATGACTTGATATTTGAACATCCAGTAAATCCATCTTCATTTAGAAACAATAAAATACAATGGACAGCACATCTTCAGAAAATATAATTTATTATTCTCTTGCAGATCTTCCAGATGACTCCATTCAGGGAGAAACTCTCGATCTTCAGATTCAATGGGAAACGTCTCTGAATCTGGATGCAGGAATTCATGAGTCATCCATCCGAAATGCAGAACTCAATGAGCTCTTGGAGCATAAAATCCGCGCAATATTAAAAGAAAAAAGCGGCTGCTGTATCCACATTAAAAAAGAAAGGATTCAGCATTCCATCAATTATGCCCATGGAAGCCATGTCGTCATAGCTGAATATAATTTTATTATTTACAAAAAGAAAAACTCATGAACGAAAAAACTGAATTTAACGCAGAACACGAACAACCCAACTCTGTATGGAAGCATTTTGTCCGTCTTTCTGAAATCCCCCGCTGTTCTAAAAATGAAAAAAGGGCAGTAGAATACGTAAAATCCATTGCGGAAACATACGGTCATTCCGTATGTCAGGACAGCGCCGGTAATCTTCTGGTTAGAATTTCTTCAACAGATTCCTTTAAGGACAGTCCATCTGTCTGTCTGCAATCGCACCTGGATATGGTCTGTGAAAAAAATAGTGATGCAGAGCATGATTTTTCAAAAGATCCTCTCAAACTTTATAAACAGGACGGTATGCTTTATGCAGAAGGTACCACACTGGGCGCTGACAATGGAATTGGAGCTGCCATGATGATTGCATTATGCGAATCCTCAGAAATCAAACATCCGGAACTGGAACTTCTGTTTACTGTAGATGAAGAAGCTGGAATGTCAGGCGCTTTTGCCCTGCAGTCGGATTTTATTCAGTCCAAACGTCTGATCAATCTGGATACCGAAGAAGAGGGATGTATCTGTATTGGATGCAGCGGAGGACTGGAAACGGAACTGAATTTTCCTGTAACTGGGATGCAGCCGGGTCCGGAATTTTTGCCATACAGAATAGAAGTTAAAAACCTTCGGGGAGGCCATTCAGGCATCAATATTCATTTAAAAAGAGCCAATGCCGTGAAAATTCTTGCCCGCTGTCTGAATCGTCTGCAAAAATCTCAGGAGGTTTATCTTTCTGAAATCAA
>JAOUOA010000600.1 GCA_029880625.1 Spirochaetia bacterium | reverse complement strand
TCAAAGATTTGGTTGAGTTAATATATGGAAAATTTTCAGGTCCACGTCCGAGGGCCAAAGACCAGTTATTGATTTCATAGGGATCAGAAAAAGTTCCTGTTAAATGTCCATTGATTGCATCTACTCTAGCAGGGTCTAAATCTGCATCTTTCAATGCAAGTTTGATGCAGTTTTGCACACCTGTTGCATTGGGAGCTGTCATGCTTCCGCCCAATCTGTGTCCGCCGCTATTAACATCTCCACCGAGCACTTCTGCATAAATTCGTGCGCCTCTTTTCTCTGCGCTCTCCAGACTTTCCAGAAGAAGAACGCCACCGCCAGATCCTGGAATAAACCCTGCCGTGGAAGCGCTCATTGGTCTGGATGCTTTTTCAGGTTCATGGTTATGCTCTACATTCAGCACCTTCATGGAATCAAAGCTTCCCCATACATAGATGGCAGAACTCTCCACACCGCCGCAGATCATTCGGTCTGCAAGACCGGAACGGATTCTCTGGTATCCCATGATAATGGCTTCTGTACCGGTTGAACATGCACTGGAATTTGTTGTTACCTGATTTCCAAGAGCAAGAAAACCTGTGACTTTTGCTGTAACGGAGCTTGCCATGGTCTGTTCAACAATCGTTGATCCCATTCTGCGCGTTCGCCCTGCATCAACTTTGGGTATGACTGTAGAAAGAGTATCCACTCCTGGAAGGCCCGTTCCTATAATGGCACCAGCATCCCAGTTTACATTATCATCCTCGGGATCCGGAATATCAAAACCTGCATCTTTCCATGCGTCCATTGCAACCATGCCGGAATAAATCATGGCTTCATTCATTGCATAGAGATCTTCTTCGGTAAAGTAATCTTTCGTAAGTTTATCGTAATCCTGCGGAATCCCGCCAACCTGACATCCGAATTTTGCTTCTTCCTGCCTGGGCTGAAACCGGATGCCGCTTTTTCCGGCACGAAGCGCAGCCTCAAACTCCTTCAATCCATTTCCGTTTGGTGCAATTACACCGAGTCCTGTTACAACAACTCTTCTGTTCATATTAATTTCCTTATTTCAGAACTGAAAATAAAATTACATAACGTCCATTTTAACGCCCTGGCCTGCCAGCGTTCCGCTTGCAGCGACTCTTCCGTCTTCCAGCTCAACCCTTACATTCGCCTTCAGTTTTCCTCTTCGCATGTAGACTTTTTCTCCGAAAATCTTAATGGTATCTCCCGGATTAACTACAGCGCTGAAATCAACTTCACATTCAGTAAAAAGGGTGAGTCTTCCTTCCATATCCATTCCTTCCACTACCGCATTGTAAAGCCCCAGAGCCACAACGCCGCATTGAGCCATGGACTCAACCAGAATCACGCCCGGAGTGGTAGGCCTTCCGGGAAAATGGCCTTTATAAAAGAATTCATCTTCTTTGAAAGTATATTTTGCAACGATTGTATCTGAAGTCAGTTCAAGAATATCGTCAATAAAACGAAAAGGATGCTGCTGCGGGATAAAACCCAGAATTTTATCAATCGTCTCTCTATCAGCAGGATTAGCCGCCATACATTCCTCCGTTTACATGAAATACAGCGCCGGTGCAGTAGCTACCTTTTGTTGCCAGAAATTGAACCATCTCAGCCACCTCTTCTGGATTTCCCATACGCTCGAGAGGAATTGCTTTCATAAAAATCTCTGCAAATTCTTCAGGAATCGTTTCTGTCATGGAAGTTTTAATAAAACCAGGGGCAACAGAATTAACGAGAATTCCGTACTGAGCAAATTCTTTAGAAGCAGATTTTGTAAAATTATTGATTGCAGCTTTAGACATTCCGTAAACAGACTGTGCTGCATTTCCTGCTGAACCCACGACGCTTGAAATATTAATCACACGCCCCTTGCGTCTTCGGATCATAAAACGAACAAGTCTTTTTGTAAGATACCATGTGCTTCTTAAATTGATATCCATGGTTTTTTGAAATTCATCCAGTGTGGCATTAAAAATTGGATTATCCAGTGCAACGCCTGCATTATTGACCAGAACCTCAATATTTCCGCCATGCTCTTTTTTTAATAAATCATAAATTGAATCCATTCCCTCAACTGTGGAGATATCTGCCTGGATTAAAAATGAACCAGGAATTTCAGAGGAGAGCTTTTCTGCCAGCTCTTTGCCACGATTATAATGGATTGCGACCTTAAAGCCTGACTCGCCAAGCGCCCTGCAGCATGCTGCTCCAATGCCGCCCGACCCCCCGGTTACAAGCGCGATACCTTTTTCTTCACTCATTTCATTTCCCCTTATTGATCGGAACTTCCGCCCATTGAATTTTTTGATTTAA
>JAOUOA010000599.1 GCA_029880625.1 Spirochaetia bacterium | reverse complement strand
GCTGAGTCCAGAGGAGGAAGCTAAAGATTTGCCTCAGGCTGGTGCGAAGTCAGCTGCCGATCCGGTACAGGAAGAAGCAGGCGCAAAAAGCAGCTCCTCCGAGAAAGCCGATACTCATCTTCGTGTCCCTGTTTCCCTGATAGACAGCTTGATCAATCTTGCAGGCGAAACTGTCATTGCACGTAACGAAATGGCTCAAAAAATCACAAGGGTAAAAGATACCGGACTTGACATGATCGGTAAGCGAATGAGTCAGCTGATCACTCGTATGCAGGAGGGGATTATGAGAACCCGCCTCCAGGAACTCAATATTGTTTTTCAGCGTCTGCCTCGTCTGGTTCGGGACGTTTCGCGTGTCACCGGAAAGCAGGCAGAACTTGTTATCTCAGGCGGAGAAGTTGAGCTTGACAAGTCCATGATTGATGCGATCGGAGATTCAATGATGCATATGATTCGAAATGCAATCGATCATGGAATTGAACCTTCCGAGGAAAGGCTTCGTCTCGGAAAGCCTGAAAAAGGAATGGTGAAAGTATCTGCTTATCTAAGAGGCGGAAATGTTGTAATTATGATTCGTGATGACGGTCGGGGGCTCAATTCGGAAAAAATTAAAGAAAAAGCAATTTTGCATAATTTGATATCACGCGAAGAAAGCGCCAATCTTCCTCCGGAACAGATTCTGGATCTTATTTTTCATCCCGGTCTTTCTACCGCGGATAAAGTTACAAGCACTTCCGGAAGAGGAGTGGGGATGGATGTTGTGCGTTCCGGTATTAAAAAACATGGCGGAAATGTGGAAGTTGTAAGCGAAGAAGGAAAGGGGAGTACTTTTATCGCATCGATACCTCAAACATTGAGTATCGTATCTTGCCTTCTTGTTAGAAGCGGAAAGTCCATATTTGCTCTTCCCCAGCAGAATCTAAAAGAGTTGATTCTGGTTGAGAAAGACAAAGTCGAAGAAGTTGAAGAACATAAGGTGTATCAGCTCCGTGGTCATCTTCTTCCTCTTGTCGAGCTTAATCATATGCTGGATATACAAAGCGATACGGATGATATCGGCGAACACATCGCAGTGGTTCATTCTGAGCGTCATTATTTTGGGATTGTTGTCGATGAAGTTGTTAATCTTGAAGAAATTGTAATCAAGAGACTGGGTGAGCATTTTCAGGATCTTACTTTTTTTGCAGGTGCGGCGATTATGGGAGACGGTGAAGCGATTCTGGTTCTGGATGTTCCCGGAATTGCAAAGCATACCAATCTCCAGGCAAGCTCCATGGAACAGGAGATGGAATCATATGATGAGGATGAGGATATGGGTTATCTTGTATTTGAAGCTGCATCCCAGAGCTTTGCAGTTCCTGTCGCAACGGTTCCAAGAATTGAAAAAATCGGGGACACCATCATCGAAGATTTCATGGGCCGTGAGGTTGTTAAGTACAGAGATGAAGTGGTTCCGGTGATTCGCCTGGAATCTGTTTATGAGCTTGAAGATGCAAAAAAAGCAAGAGGCGAATATTATTTAATTATCTTTAATGTGAACGGAGTCAGATCCGGGATTGTTGCCGATGAAATTCATAATGTGGTTCGGGATCTTCCAAATCTTGATACAAAAAAATTTATCGGGGATTCTGTTATCGGACATTCTATTCTGAATGGAGAAACAACCCTGATTATCGATGCTGTCGATCTGATTAAAACATTGATGAAAAGCCGTTACCGGGATATTAATAAAATTGTAATCTCTGAAGCAACGGAGGTCCTTGAAGAAGTATGAGCTCCTTAACAGAAGAAAAACATGATGCCTTAATTCTTGACAGAAGCGAAATTGTGCAGATTCTCACGTTTTCTGTCGGCGACAAGCTTTTTGGAATGGATGTTGAACAATGCAGAGAAATCGTAAAGGATAAACGCATTACACAGGTGCCGCATTCTGACAGTACTGTTCTGGGGATTGTAAATCTCAGAGGCGAAGTGGTTACGGTCCTGGATCTCACAAAGCTCCTGGATTATCATGAAACAGAGCAAACTTTAAACAGTGTGCTGATCCGCCTCAAGGGAGCAGGCCAGCAGGTCTCGATTCAGGCAGATACGGTTTTTGATGTTATTGATGTAAAAAAATCTGAATTTGAACCCCCTCCATCCAATTTGACGGAAAGAGAATCACGTTTTATTTCGTCTGTTGTTGTTACACATAAAGGCCTTGCTGTTATACTGAATCCCAAAGAATTAGTAAGACCCTGAACAAGCTGAATTGAATGAATCATAAAAATTCTGAATTATTTTTGCGAGGATTAAATGTCTGAAACGGGCAAGATCAGAATC
>JAOUOA010000598.1 GCA_029880625.1 Spirochaetia bacterium | reverse complement strand
AGATCCTGTCATTACATCACACCCGGGAGAAAAGAATTTCGTTTCTTGGATGCACAGGAAAACAGACGTCTTGTCCCTGATGTCGCATTTCCTGTTCTTCACGGACCATTCGGCGAAGATGGCAGCATTCAGGGAATCTTCCGTCATATCGGTCTTCCTTTTGTCGGAGCTGATGTTCTGGGATCTGCTGTGGGAATGGATAAAGATATCATGAAACAGATTCTTATCAAGGCACGAATCCCCACTGCAAAATATTTCGCTCTCAGAAAATATGAAAATCCCGACTCTGACCTTTATATAAAAGAACTGGGAATGCCGATTTTTGTAAAGCCTGCAAACATGGGCTCTTCAATAGGTGTAAACCGCGCTGAAACAAAAGAAGATCTTTTAAAAGCCATAAAACAGGCATTTCAATACGACAGCAAAATTATTATCGAAGAATCAATTGACGGAAGGGAGATTGAATGTTCTGTCATGGGAAATCATCATGCAGAAGCATCCAGTCCAGGTGAAATCGTTCTACATTCCAAATTTTATTCTTATGATGAAAAATATGACTCCTCATCAGAGGCTGAATTGATCATACCGGCCGATCTGAAACCCGAAACGGCTCGGGCAATTAAAGAAACTGCAGTAAAAACATTTCGTGAACTGCAATGTTCTGGATTTGCCAGGGTTGATTTTTTTGTAAAAGATGAACAGATATATGTTAATGAAATCAATACACTGCCGGGTTTTACAGCCATCAGCATGTATCCAAAACTATGGGAATATGACGGCATTTCTACTCCAGAATTACTGGACCATTTAATTCAGTATGCCTTTGAAAAATACGATAATGAAAATGCACTGAAAAAAACAATTTAACTGGAAATCAAATGTCAACTGCAGAAACATCAAGACTGGTTCAAATGCCTGGTTTTATCGGAGCAGGAAAGATGGGCGGCGCCATTATCCAGGGGCTTCTGAATACTTATCCTGAAATAAAAATTCTTGTTTATGAAAAATCATCCGATGCCAGAGAAAACCTTAAGAAAAACAGTCCTGCCGTAGAATTTACTGACTCTTTAAGCGATCTTGAAAAAAATTCTGATGTCATTTTAGTATGCGTAAAACCTCAGGATTTAAACTCTGTTCTTTCTCAGCTGTCAGGTCAAAAACAGTACATCTCAATTGCTGCAGGAGTTTCAACGGAAACCATCAGAAAAAACTTAAAGAACAAAGGCCTCATCGCAAGAGCCATGCCGAATATTGCTGCGCAGATTGGCCAATCCGTAACCGGATTTTACTGTGAGGATCCGAAGCTTTCAGAAACGACTAAAAACATTTTTGAATGTCTTGGTTTCGCATTCAAACTTGATAAAGAGGAACAGATGCATGCAGTTACTGCGCTGGCAGGTTCCGGACCTGCGTATATTTTTTCTTTGATCCAGGCGCTTGCAGAAGGAGGAGTTCTTTGCGGACTTCCTTTTGAACTTGCATTAAAGATCTCTTGCCTTACTGTAAAGGGATCAGCTTCACTTGCAGCTGAAAGCGGAAGCCATCCCTCTGTCCTCAGAAACACAGTTACATCCCCGGGAGGTACAACCATTGAAGGTTTATCTGTTCTGGAATCGGGTGGTTTTCATGGACTGGTCATGAAAGCAGTTCGTTCAGCATTTGAAAAGAGCAAAAATCTTGAAATTATTTAGCTTGCCCTTTAACTGATTTTTTTTTTTACTACTCTTTATGAAAGTAGGATTGGTAGGAACAGGACTCATGGGCTTTGCCATGGCAGAAAAAATCTTAAAAGCTGGCCATGAGCTTAAAGTATACAATAAAACAAAAGAAAAAGCGCTTCCCTTAAAATCAAAAGGCGCATTAATTGTTGATTATCCGGCGGAAGCTGCCCATGGCTCAGATGTCGTTATTTCGATTGTAACTGATCCCAATGCGGTAAAACAGGTAAGCCTGGGCGAAAGAGGAATCCGTGCCGGACTTTCCGAAAATTCCGTCCACTGCGATATGTCGACTGTCAGCGCTTCGTGGGCAGAAGAAATCGAACAGCTTTATGTAATGAATTCAAAGAAATTCATCCATGCCCCAGTCCTCGGAAGCCTGCCTCAGATTGAATCCGCATCTCTGCTTGTTTTCTGCGGCGGCAAAAGCACATATCAGGAAATCCTTCAGCCGATTTTTGACTGCTTTGCAAAAGAAGTCTGGCATTTTGATTCTGCAAAAAAAGCAGCTGTTGTAAAACTTTCGTTCAATATGATGATTGCGCATATGACCGTCGGCCTGGGCCAGTCCATGGTATTCCTGCAAAAAAGCGGAATTGATCCTT
>JAOUOA010000597.1 GCA_029880625.1 Spirochaetia bacterium | reverse complement strand
AAAAATAATTCTGGTTTTATTATGGGATCGGTAAATTTCAAGTTTTAAGATTATCAATTTCTGACTCCCTGCCCGAATTTACTCAGGATCAATATTTCTGTACGGTAACATCCTTTGGATTTCAAGAAACAAATTCCCTGAAAAACTTCAGAAGCAGATTCATAAAAACTCAACGCAAGAGATCAAAGCCTTTCTCAAATTTTACCCTTAAAGATTCTTTACTCACAATTATGCTTTCGTGATCAGAATCTAAGGCCTCAATTAGCTCTTTTACAATGGAATATTAAGGGGAAATATCTTTCTGGGTTTCCAGGAGAAGATAATTTGCAAAAGAATCTCCGATCATCGTATAGGGCATCATAACTTTTCCCGCGCCTGCTTTTTTTAAAGCCATTGCCTGGTGATCCGATTCTGCAGTAGCAATAATTGTCGCTTCAGGAGCCAGGGTTCTGCACATTCGGATGATTTTTTCATTATCAATGTTTTTTAAAAGCATGTCAGGAATGGTGGAAAGAATATACTTTGCATGTTTGATCCGGGCATGATCCAGCGTATCAATGCTTCCAATATCGCCGAAAAGAGTTCCAATATTTTTGCCCTGCAGCTCTTTTAATGATTCCATGTCAAAATCAATCACCAGAATTTCTTTCAGCATTCCCGGAGAAGTATCCGAAATAATCTCCAGCATTTCCCGGGCGCCGCGGTGACATCCGAGAACAACGATAGGATAAATTTTCTTTTCCAGCTCATCTGCAGACTTTTGAGGTCTCAGACCCAGGAGTCTGCAGAGAAATTTATAAATTTCAGTATTGTATTTTATCGTATATGAAGAAAGAATTGCCGTGACCGACATTGCATATAAAATCCCTGAAAGAAGCCTTCCCTGAATATGCATCAGTTCAATTCCAATGGTTGCGATCACAAGGGAAAATTCGCTGATCTGACTCAACGTAAGACTGGCAAGAAATGAAGTTCGAAACGGACTTCCCGAAATCATCATGGAAGGGATGATTGTTAATGCCCGCACAAAAAATAAAAAAGATATAATCATGAAGACATCGGTGACCATGGATGCTTCCGGAAGAGGAATCTTCATTCCCAGTGAAATAAAAAAAAGAGAAAGGAAAAAATCTCTGAGGACTGCAACCCGCGATGTTACATGAATTGAATACGGAAACGACGAAATCGATATCCCTGCAACTAAAGCGCCCATTTCCATGGAAAGTCCGATTAATGAACCGGCAGCAGCCATGATTCCACACCAGCCGATAGAAACAATAACTGTCATTTCGGGATTTTTATGGATCCTGTCAAAAATAATTTTTAATAGATACCGCGAAATTAAAAATCCTGTTCCAAGAAGAAGGATGCTCTTTCCCACGGAAATAAAAGCCGGCAGGATTTCAAGATTTTGAAATCCAGGCTGAAGCGCAAGAACCAGAATAGCCCAGATGTCCTGAAAAATCAGAATCCCAACAGAGATTTTTCCGTAAAACGTATCAATTTCCAGTTTATCATACAGCAGTTTTACAACAATTGCAGTACTGGAAAGCGAACTGAAAATTCCAAGATAAAGAGCGGACAGGTGATCTGTTTCAGAACGAAATAAAAGGTAAAATCCGTAGCCTATGGCAACACTGACGGGAAACTGCAGGAGACCTGGAAGAATAATTTTTCTTCCGCTTGCGATAAACTGAGTCGGATTGATTTCAAGGCCGATAATAAAAAGAAGAAGAACCAGACCCAGTTCTGAGATGACTTCAATACTTTCCGGGTCATTGATTAAATTAGCTCCGATTTCAGGGCCCAGAATGATTCCTGTGATTAAATACCCAAGAATGATGGGCTGTTTTAAATGACTGACCAGAACGGCAACAACTGCGCTGACAATAACTGTAATCCCTATATCTGTAATAATGCCGTGCATAATTGAATTGAAGATTTCCCTGCTACCGGGAAGAGAATTTTCAGATTCCTGCGGGTCAATCTTTTTTAAGATCCTTTGTCTGAATGAAAAATTTTCGGAATGGACGGCTTGATGCAGATCGAGGTAATTCATGCTCCCCGGAAACATCAAACTGTAATCGTCTTTATTTTAATGATTTTTATTCACTGTTCGCCGCTGTGTTTATGTATTAGATTCTTCCCGGCCCCGGACCCGGCTGCAGGAAAAAATATCCTGCAGCGCGAAACGATCAAGGAAATAACGAAAAAGGTAAAGAGGAATCCATTTTTCAGCTTGATCTGGATTTCTTTTTGTAATTTCATCCATGCCTGAGATCAAATATTGATTTCAGGTTAAACTCAATCAGTCAATTCCGGCGG
>JAOUOA010000596.1 GCA_029880625.1 Spirochaetia bacterium | reverse complement strand
CTCATGAGACTCCTCATGGATACTTACGGTCTGTCATGGAAAAAATCCTGGGAGATTACAACAGAATGTACGGGATATACAAACCATACGGTCATGCCGGAAGCGCTGGAACGATGGGACCATGATATGTTTTCGCACCTTCTTCCCAGGCATATGGAAATCATCAATGAAATCAATTTTCTTTTTCTAGAAGACCTCAGAAGGAAAAAAATCCCCGAAAATATTATCCAGAAAGTTTCCATTATCGAGGAGTTTCCCTCAAAAAGAATTCGGATGGCCAATCTCGCAATCGTCGGTTCAAAAGCAGTGAACGGCGTTGCTCGTCTTCATACAGACCTGATCAAACGCGAGCTGTTCTATGATTTCTATGAAATTTTCCCGGAAAAATTTCATAATAAGACAAATGGAATTGCACATAGAAGATGGATACTTTCCTGCAATCCAGAACTTACTGGTCTGATCACAGAAAAAATCGGTTCGGACTGGATGAAGCATTTAACGGGCATTCGTGAAATTGAAGCCTATGCTGAAGACGAAGAATTTCAAAACAGATGGAATGAAATCCGCATTCAAAATAAAAAAAATCTCTCGCATGTAATCCAGTTTGCATGCGGTGTTCATACATCAGAGAATTCGATTTTTGACATTCAAATCAAAAGAATGCATGAATACAAGAGGCAGCTTCTCAATACTCTCCGTCTGATTGGGGAATATCAGAAAATCAAACAGAATCCCGGCAGGGAGGTTACACCCAGAACCGTAATCTTCGCAGGAAAATCAGCTCCCGGTTACCACAGGGCAAAGTTAATCATCAAGCTTATCCATCGAGTAGGCGAAGTCATTAACAATGACAAAGATGTTGACGGAAGATTGAAAGTCGTATTTCTCCCTAATTACAGCGTAAGTCTTGCAGAAAAAATTTTCCCTGCATCGGATCTGTCCGAACAAATCTCTACAGCGGGAACGGAAGCATCCGGAACTGGAAATATGAAATTCATGCTGAACGGAGCAGTAACAATCGGAACCATGGACGGAGCCAACATTGAGATCTGCGAAGAAGTCGGCGATGATAATATTTATATTTTTGGAAAAACAATTGAAGAAATCAGAAAATTAGGTAAATCTTATGACCCTGTAAAAATATATAAAGAAAATGAAGAGATTCAGAATGTTCTGAATGCGATTAAATGGAATTACTTTTCTCAGAATGAACAGGGAATTTTTCAGGAAATCTTTCATTCGCTCACCTACGGAGGCGACCAGTATTTCTTACTGGCAGATTATAATTCCTACATTCAAACGCAAGATCAGGTTTCAATGGATTACAGGGACAGAAAATCCTGGATTAAAAAATCCATCATCAACACCGCCCGGTCCGAAAAATTCACAACAGACAGAACCATCCGTGAATATTCAAAAGACCTCTGGCACCTCAACGAAATTAAGCAAAGACCTCCCCGTATCGGCAACGAAACAGGAGAACTGTAAAGAAAATGCCTTTATGGAAAATAGGCGTCGATCTCGGCGGCACAAAAACAGAAACCATTCTGCTTGATCCTGACGGCATTGAAATATGGCGAAAACGGCTCCCGACTCCGCGCAATGAAGGCTACAATGCAATCCTGGAAAATATTGCCTTTTTAGTTAAAGAATCATCCGAAAAAATTCCTGAAAAAAGCGCCGGGTTTACAGCCGGGATGGGAATTCCAGGCATCATAGATGAAAAATCCGGACTCGTCATGAATGCGAATACAACTGTTCTCATTGGAAATCCGCTTCGCAGTGATCTTGAAGAACGGATCGGGCATCCTGTCAGAATTGAAAATGACGCCAACTGTTTTACACTTGCAGAATGCAAATCCGGAGCAGCAAAAAATTACAGCAGTGTTTTCGGAGTCATTATGGGCACGGGCTGCGGCGGAGGTCTTTATATAAACGGCGCTGTAAACAGCGGTCTTCACGGAATTGCAGGAGAATGGGGTCACTTTTCTATTGATCCAGACGGTGCAAAGTGCTGGTGCGGAAACCATGGCTGCATTGAAACCAAAATCAGCGGTTCAGGTGTTGAAGCCTCCCACCTGAATCGGTTCGGTAAAAAATTATCCATGAATGAAATTACAGCCGGATTTCGCAATGGAGATAAAGAATGCGTAGAAACCTTTCTTCAGTTCCTTGATGATTTTGGAAGAGCGCTTGGAGGTCTGATTTCTATCCTGGATCCTGAAGCAATAGTCCTTGGAGGCGGCCTTTCAAATATCGAAGAACTGTACAACGAAGGAATTAAAAAAATCAGACAGTATGCGTTTCATAAAGATCTGAAAACACCGATTCTGAA
>JAOUOA010000595.1 GCA_029880625.1 Spirochaetia bacterium | reverse complement strand
GATGCAGAACTGCGCTGCCGTCAATCCAGGATGGACTTCCAAGTTTATGGATGCCGCTGATCGTATATCCTGCAGCCATGATCAACCAGGCTCCGTAAAAGATCATTCCGGGCATCTGCCAGTTCTCTACAGAAATTGTTTTTCGTTTGAATGAAAAGGACAGCGGTTCTCCCGGTGGGATCAGTACGCATGCAAGCATCAGCCAGCCTACAAAAGGGATTCCTGGATTTGAAATAAAAATATTACGGTTCAATAACGATGCCCAGCCGTACCAGAGGAGAAAAGCTGTAAAATTTCTGTAAATACCCAGTGTAAAAAGGAGGGATAAAAAAACAAGAGTGCCCAGTACAATCGATACGAAAAATGGATCGTCGTTCAGAAAAAATAGGAAGGGAAATTTCCCAAATCCAGGATTCATTGAGGATTCGGCGACAAGTCCGTTTTTACCGAACAGTTCGCCGCCCCAGAACATCATATGAGAAAAATGAATCAAAAGATAAATTCCGAAAATGATCCGGAAAAAAGAAAACTGCCAGGGAGAATACCCTTCTACTTTCTGCAGTTTACTGAAAATTCCCATGACCTCGGATCTCCCTTTGTTCTGGATTTTAAATGCGCCGTCATTCCTGCAGCAGGCGACGGAAGGCTGAATTCATCAAGAAGAACTCCCGGATCACAGAAACCATAACGAAGTACAGAATCACGAAGACGAATTTCATCTTCGGACTGAAACCCAGGACCATACGCAAAGACAGCTCCGAAAACATTTCTTCGATTATAGGGTCCGGAAAGCCCTGAATACAGTTCGGGAATTACTTTCTGTTTAACAATGGTTCCATCCATTCCTGCAATCTCTACCTCAAAATCAAGAGCAAAGGTTTCAAACCCCCGAAAATGCGAAAAAACAAGAGGAAGCGGCGAAGCAGCGGAAAGAAAACCAATCCCTCTCAACGCAGACAGACCGGCCGCATACCCCGTCATTTGAAGCATGCCCAGAAGAACGAGCGCCGACATCGAAACTTTATGAAAATTCTTTTTAAAGGATTTCACTTTTTACTGCCTGCATTTACAATTGGATTGTTGACATTTTTAAATAAAAGCATTCCGACGCTCTGCTTTTCTCGTTCAGGACGAAATCCGCAGAGCCCCTCATACGAATTCGGATTTTTAAATGTACCAAACAGCATATCCCACAAAGGAAGATCTGAAAAATTATTATAATGCCTGGAACGTTCGTGATGAATCCTGTGCATTTCTGGACGCTGAAAAACATATCCCATCAGCCTCGGTGTTTTAATATTCATATGATAAATAAATTCGCCAATTCCCGTTACGGCAGTCACCCATGCTCCGCTCAGAGGTTCAAGGCCGAAAAGCATATAAACGACGGCTCCGGTAAAGATGGAATTTACTGTCATTTCAAGGGGATGTTTGTAAAACGAAGTAATGGTTTCAATGCGTGAAGGACTGTGATGGAACTGATGAAAAAGAAGCCATAAGGGGTAGCAGTCATGGCGGATCCTGTGCCACCAGTAAAAAATAAAAGTTATAAACAGATACGCCGAAAAAACAGAAAAAAACTTACCGAAAAAATCTTCCAGATGAAAAATAGAGTATTTCTTAAAATAGAGATCCCATGTCATACCTCCTGCAAGAACGGCAAAAAGCTGAATCCCATTGATTAAAATCACCCGGATCCACCAGCCTGGAACATGCGGCAGTTTCTGATCAGGAATCATACGTTCGAGAGCCATAAGAAAAGCTCCCGTTCCAATAACGATCAGTACAGGCTCCATATTCATATCTAACTCTTATCTGCAGATTTTTTAATATTTTCAGACCCGTGTAGTTTAATCAAGATTCTGCATATTCCTCTGCGATTTTTTTGACTGCTTCCTCTACGTCCTTTGCATCTGCGTCTGGCGGAAGGGGGCTGCCGTAATGCACCGTAATCGGATAGGGAAATTTCTTTGGCATCTTCCAGAAAAATCTGCCTCTTTCAAAGCTGAAGACGCTGCCCCAGACATTGTGCAGATAGACTGGAATGATGGGACAGTCGGCGCCTTTCATGATAATTTCAATTCCTCTTTTAAATTCCTTGAGTTCACCGTCCCTGCTGATTTCTCCTTCAGCAAAAATACAGACCACTTCTCCTGACTTGACTTTATCACGGGCTGATAAAAGACTTTTCATAATTGAATTTCGGCCGCCTTCCGGATTGATGGGAATGGCTTCCATGATTTTAGCAATCTGCTTGATCACAGGGATTTCGTATATCTTATCATACATAATAAACTTGATGAACCGCTGGACTGTGCCTCCAACCAGAAGAGCGTCA
>JAOUOA010000594.1 GCA_029880625.1 Spirochaetia bacterium | reverse complement strand
CCCCAACCCCCACTCCATTTTTTTTTTTTCTTTATCAAGAATTCTGACGCGGACAGCCTTTAACAGCTCACCTTCGTCATAAATCCCCCGTGAAAATTCACGCTGGATTTCATTCATTTCCGTTAAATGATCGACTG
This sequence comes from Spirochaetia bacterium, assembly GCA_029880625.1. GTDB lineage: Bacteria > Spirochaetota > Leptospiria > Leptospirales > Leptonemataceae > JAOUOA01. The sequence continues at coordinate 2,202 of JAOUOA010000594.1, read as the reverse complement.
TAACATGGTATTTTTTAGTAATTCGCCTGGAGGGATGTGTCACTGCAGTAATAAAATTTCCGTCATCAGACAGGATAAGAAGTCCTCTGCTGTCACGGTCAAGACGGCCGGCATATTTTACATGATGTTGAGTTTCATCAAGAAGTTCATAAATCGTTCTGTCATTTTTAAATCTTCTTTTTGAAACCGTGTAACCGGGAGGTTTGTTCATGGCAAGATAGGTAAACACTCCGTCAAAACGAATCGTTTTTCCGTCCACCTGAACGGTATCATTAAAATTTACTTTCGCATCAAGACCTGAAATTTTTTTCCCGTTCAGAGACACACGCCCTCTGGTCACATAAGATTCAACCTGACGCCGCGAACCCAAACCGCATACAGCCAGATATCTGTTAATTCTCATGGGGAACTGTTCGTCTTTTTTCTTTCGTGATCCTTCCAGAATCGATTTTTGAAGATTCTTTACAGCCAGTTCCCTGTCAGGTGTAATTTTCTTCTTTTTTTTCAAAGCAGAAAGGTCCGTATGAACCTCAGGGATCAGTTCTCTTTTTTCCGGAATTCTTTTCTTCCTGTAAACGGTGGATTGATTTTCTGAATTTCTTTGCCTTTTTCCTGTAGAAGTCTGATCCGATTTGATTCCGGATCTTTGCTCTTTTTTATCTGAAACTCTTTTCTTCCTGTAAACGGTGGATTGATTTTCTGAATTTCTTTGCCTTTTTCCTGTAGAAGTCTGATCCGATTTGATTCCGGATCTTTGCTCTTTTTTATCTGAAACTCTTTTTTGCCTGTAAACTGAGGAAGGATTTTCAGGATTCTTTTTTTGTTTTTTCTGTACCGTCTTTTTCATTTTCAGAATCCTCCGCTTCAGGATCTCCTATCTCAGGAGATTCAGGATCAGGATCCCCTTTCATAAAGGTGTAAACTTTCCCTTTCTTTTTTCCTGTCAGACGGAGCTCATCGCCAACTTCAAATACTTCAAGGCGATTGCCTCCCGTTGAACCATGATCAAGAACAATATAATTTTTAATTAATTCATAGGTTCCTTCTGTCATATCAGAACGGCCATAACCGTAGGTATACTTTCCATCATCCCAGAAATAAATTTTTCCAAGTCCGGTAGAGCCGTCATCACGAATTTCCCACCATTTTCCATGAAGCTGCTCTTTAATTTTCTCGGGATCAAGCTTTACATCGCCAGTATGAGTATCCTTGATTTCAGAAGATAAAAATGTTATTGAATTTCCATAAATCCAGCCTTCAATTAAATCTTCCGTTTTCACAAAATACCAGTAATCATTAATGGATCCTATCTTCATTTTTTCAGACGTTTTTTTTATAATCTGGATTTTGGTTCCATAAGGGAGGACATCAAGCTCGGGAGATATGCTTACGGGGTCCAAACGCAGAATTCCTGCATGCGATTTTATATATGCATATTTTGTAAACTGAAGTGTGCCGTCCGTACCGATCTCACAGGCTGCAAAAATCAGAAGGACAGCATATAGAAAACGAAGCATACAGCCAACATTTAAGAAGGCCTGGAAAGATCAATAATTAACCGGCATGACATTATCAATTTGGGCATTGAATATGGCATCTTTGAGAATTCTCTGCAGGCGCTTATCTTCTTCTATGTCAAGCGCTGCAAGCAGGTAAGTGAGAGTTTCGCCGAGACCGACATCTCTTAAAGCACGGGACGCTTCCATCCTTACTTCAAATTCATCGCTGGTTAGCATCTCTAAAAGAGTATTTGTAACTTTCGACCTTGTACGGTCGTTCCATAAAATGGATCTGGCAATTTGAGTTTTCACAGCCATCTCTTTTTCTTCCTCAAATTTCTTTTCAAGGATATCCATTGTTTCCTTATCGCCAATCTGTCCGAGCGCTAATGAAGCTCCTCCACGAATGTAGGAAAGATTGTGAGAAAGCAGTTTTATGAGAAGGTCCCTGGATTCATCCAGTTTCTTTTTAAGAGGAACTCCTGCAGAGCCAGGTGGAATCTGGTGCTTGTTGAGCATACTGATTTCACCAATTGCATCAATGATTGAAAGTGCGACATTTACATAATTATAACCCTGAAGTTTAACCCTGTCATCAATGCTATCTGGATTGGCGCCCATTGTGGATTTAAAATCTTCTCCCAGACTCCAGTAAATATCAGGGCTGTCAGGAAACCGATGTCCTTTTTTCAAATGTGTGGGG
>JAOUOA010000592.1 GCA_029880625.1 Spirochaetia bacterium | reverse complement strand
TTTTCCGGTCCGTCTTCAGCAAAAGTTGCCATGATCAGCCAGCCGCCTGGAACCAGATAACGGTTCAGCTGTGAAACGTATGCATTTTGATCTATTTGTTCAATAAAAAAATGGAATACGGCTCTGTCATGCCAGATATCATATTGATGTTTCAGTTCAATGTTCAGTATATCGCCTGAAATGAATTGTATATGCGATGCGCGTTCTTTTAGAGATGTTTTAAGTTCTGATAGGGCTGCTTCAGAGATGTCCAGGATGGTCAGTTCGTTCTGATTGACATCAATGTTTTCTGCCAGATGAGACGTACCTCCGCCTACATCGAGGATTTTTCTTCCCGTATGAGCTCCAGTCAGTTCAAAGAATTCAAGAGAAATGACGGGAGTTTTTTGATACCATCCGCGTTTATCGTTGGAAGTTTTTGAATAAACTTTTTCCCAGTGTTCTTTTGACTGATGCGGATCGGATAACATATTGCATCGGATTGTGTTACTGTAAATCCATCAATGATTTTTTTTCTGAATTCAGAATAAACAGTATAATTTATATCATAATAAAATTATTGGCTTTCATTGTTCCGGGTAAATTTCGTTCCTGTATATTTTAACAGCAGTCGTTTTTCAGGAGATTAATGCTTAAATACAGAATTACTGATTTGAAAAAATATTTTTGGATTTGATCTCACCGGTTCGATCCATCCAGCTTCGCCTATTCACTAAAAACATTTCTATTTTACCGCATATCATTTTCAATAGCGTAAAGAATACCTTTTGAATGATCCAGTATATAGAGCTCTCCTCCTCCATCTTCGGCAAAGCTTGATATCCTCCCTGCATTGCTGAAGATCTTAACCGCTGGTCCTGAATTTCTCCCGTTTGCTGCAAGGGGAAGAGACCAGATATTTCCCGATCCGTAATCCGCAAAAAGATAGGTTCCAAAAAGAGCAGGTATTTTTTTCCCTCGATAAACGTAACCTCCTGTGACTGAAATGCCATCGTTTCTTCCATAAGTATGGATTGGAGAAGTATACCTGTTTTTTCTGCAGTTTTTTTGTTTGTAGCATAAATTGCCTTCCATGGGGTTCCAGCCGTAATTTTTTCCTTTTTCAATAAGATCAATTTCTTCAATTTTATTCTGTCCTACATCACCAGCGTATAAGAAACCGTTTTTCTTATCAAAGCTGAATCTCCATGGATTGCGCAGTCCCATTGCATAAATTTCCGGCAGAGCTCCTTTTATAACAGGCGCATCTTCCGGAAGAGAATACTTCATGGAACTTTTTTTAGATGGGTTAATCCGCAATATTTTACCGAGCAGACTGCGTGGATTCTGGGCATAATTTTTTGGATCGCCAGCAGATCCGCCGTCACCAGATGAAATATATAAATTTCCGTCATGGCCGAATGCCATCATTCCTCCGTTATGATTGGAATAAGGCTGTGCGAATTTTAAAAGGATTCTTTTTTTACTGAAATTGCCTGTTACATTTCCGGAGTGGTGGATCTGAAGGGGAATTTCAGCTATGACAGTATGAATGGGGTTTTTTGTAGTATAATTAATATAGAAGACATCACCTTTTTTTTCAGAAAAAGTCTTTTTTACAGCCATTGATAAAAGCCCCAGTTCATATCCCGAACTGACTTTTCCTGAAATATCCAGAAAAACATTGCGTTTATGGTTCTCGATACGAATGATCCGTCCATTTTGCTCGACCACATAGTAAAGATCGGATTGTTTTTTCGGAAAAACAGCATGGACGGGTTTTTGAAAATCCTTCCGGATCGGTCTTAGTTTAATTTCCTTAACCGGATCAGGGGATGGAAAAATAGAGTGAAAAAAAAATATTAAACCAAGAAAAAATAATGCAGGAATGATAGTTTTTTTTTGAGGTGTATTTTTGAGTGATTGAAGTAGATTGTTTTTCATAATTGGATTTCTTGCGTAATTAAATTTCGTCATTTTGAAAACAATTTTATTAATGACCAGTATTTTTTATCCGTATTTGTATAAGGATTAAATTCTGAATATCTGGCGACTGGAATGATTTGTGTTAAACTGGAATTTTCTAACATCTGACATAGAAGAGGATGCGCTGATTCTTGACTGCAGGTCCGAGGATCAATATAAAAAATCCACAATTAAAGGGGCTTTCAGCGCTGCTTTTATTAAGAAGCCGTACGGTTCGGGGCCTCAATCCATGATTAAGCTGAGCGGATTTTTAAAAAGCATCCAGAATCTTCAAAATAAAAAAAAGGTCATTGTTTTTGATGAAGGGCAGGGTATGTATGCCTGCAGAATGCTATGGCTGCTGTTCGGCATTGATATTGAAAATGCAAAAATTTTA
>JAOUOA010000593.1 GCA_029880625.1 Spirochaetia bacterium | reverse complement strand
AAATTATGCTGGCTGGATTTCCGTTTACAAATTATTTTACGCTCCTTTTGCTCATAAATTTTTCAGCGAAAGAACGAGTCCTTTTGCTTTTGCCCTTGTTTCTTCCAGTTCTTTTTCAGGGTCGGAATCGGCAACAATTCCAGCTCCTGCGCGAAAGTATATTTTATCTTTGATTCGAACCATGGTCCTGATTAAAATATTCAAGTCCATATCTCCGTTTAAATTTAAATATCCCATGGAGCCAGTATACGCTCCCCGGGGCTCCTGCTCCAGTTCAGAAATAATTTCCATGCATCGGACCTTGGGACAGCCCGTAATTGTTCCTCCCGGAAAAACAGCTCTGATAATTTCACCGGGCGTAATATCTTTTTTAAGGATTCCTGTAATGACAGAAACGATATGATGGACATGGGCAAATTTTTCAAGCATCATATTTTCATTGATGGCGATGCTTCCAAATTCGCATATTTTCCCAAGATCATTTCTTTCAAGGTCGATCATCATTCTGTGCTCTGCAAGTTCTTTCGGATTGGTTTTTAAATAACTCTGCTCATTGTTATCATCCTGTTTTCTGTATCGGGGACGCGTTCCAGCAATAGGACGGGTTTCGATTTTTCGCTCTCTGACCTGGATGAGTCTTTCCGGAGACGATGAGATAATGTCTCCTTCGGAAAATACGGCAATGCCAGAAAAAGGAGAAGGATTTGTTTCAGATAACTTCTGAAAGATTTCCTGAGAAGAAATATTTTCCGAAATTGGCGCCGACCATTTTCTTGAAAGATTGACCTGAAAAACATCTCCTGCATGGATGTATTCAACAGCACTCCGGACAGAATGAATATAGTTTTTTTCATCTTCCTCTTCAGGGGCTTCTGTTCGGCTATTCTGTTTTTCTGTGTGATTGGAATTTTCATTTGCATGTTTATTAAGGGATGACAGATCAATTTTCATTTGATGAATATTCTCTGAATGATCTCTTTCTGCAATAATATAGGATCTATTATGCCTGTAGTCATTGATCACTGCAGAAGGAATGCGCACGGCTGCTGCAACCGGGAAATTTTGATCGGGTTCAGGCAAGTTTAAAATCGGTTCAATTTCTGATGCAAGTTCGTATGCAAGAAATAAAAACCATCCGCCTGAAAATGGAAGGTTATGGGGTCTATCTGTATTTTTTTCTCGATCCCACCAAGCATCAAGGGATTTAAGAAAATGTCTTTGGCGAATTTTTATGCCTTCAAGACAGTAAGCACTGTTTAAGATGAGGCTCTGTCCTGGAAATGCAAAAAGAATGCCGTACCTTGAAGTTTCATTTTCCGAATTGTTTTCATTTTTATCCGGACAGGATTCGAGCAGAAATGGATAGCGGGAAGTATTGAATTTATGCAGCCGTGAAAGATTCTGCAGACCTTCCATAGCGAAAACTTCCGGAAGAGATTTTTTCTTAAACATGAACGAAAAGTTATTCCTTAAAGTAAAAAGAACTCTGATGAAATTTATGTGAGTTCTCACGTCCCGGATATGCCTCATATACATCCCGGATTTCTGGAAACATATGCGAAATTTTCACAAAAAAAGTTTCCTGAGTCATCATATACAGAAGTCTGATTCTTTCCAGCAGAAATCAGAGTTTGCGACGGCGTATTTTAAGAATTAAATATATATCCGCGGAGCTTCCGGTATTAACGAAAACTCGCGGATTCACAATGCTTAACGGTTGTAATATTCTTCCTGAGCTTTTTCAATCTCAAAAATAAAGGACTTTTTTAAATTGGGCCCTTTTATATAATAAACGCATTCGCAGTTGAGCCATTTATCGTCTCGGGAAGCGCATTCTTTCATCTGAACGCCGCGAATTTTTCCTTTTCGCATAGAATCAATAATGAATGCCTGGGTTTCTCCGTCAAGAACAGAAGAACTTGCTTCAATGTGTTCGCCCAGTACCTTTTTGATGACTTTATCTTTTGCCTGAAGGCCTGTGCTTTCCACACAGGTGGTTTTTTTCATTGCCGGATCATCTTTGTTTACAGCGCGCTCGCTGGCACGTCCTACTATATTCATATAAAAAACATCCTGACCCTCTTCAACGCGCCATCCTTCAAGTTCCTTGCCGCCTCTTACATTTGAAGCGGATGTGCAGAAAAACGAAATAAACAGAAAGAATCCTGTCAGGATGAATGATCCGGTCATTACTGCAGATTTTAAGCTTTGATTCATTTGATCCTCCGGGTAGTGAGAAATTTAATTTTTTTAATTCAGATCTTTCCTCATATAGAGCAGAAATCAAGTGATTTATGCCCTGTCTGAAGATTTTCTTCTAGATTCGATTTCATGAAAAGTC
>JAOUOA010000591.1 GCA_029880625.1 Spirochaetia bacterium | reverse complement strand
CCGGCGGGGAAACTGCATTTTGTCATACCTGGAAAGCTTATTTTTTTCTTGCAAATCAAACCGGGAAGCATATCCTATTATTAAGAATGATATCTTGAAAATATTCATTCAAACATTCAGGATAAAGCTCCTGAAACGATGACAAAAAGATGAATCCTTATGAAATTTTTTGATACTGGAGAGAACCCTGTAGGCATTATTGCAATTGGGACAAACCCAATCGGTGTCATTGCCATTGGCAATGTACCGTTCGGCCTGGTAGCCATTGGAGGCAACTCATATGGAGTGATCTCTGTAGGCCTATTTTCTTTTGGAATTTTTACAGCCGGTTTAATTACTGCAGGTCTTGTTTCTTATGGGTTGTTCGTTCTTGCTGTTATTTACGGTAGCGGAGAATTCGGCATCATGGGTTATGGGAAAGGCAGTTTCCATCTTAAAATTCTTCCTGATTTTAATAAAAAGGAATTTCAATTATTTGATTATTCAAGATTGGCCGCATGGTTTGTTCTCTGGATTGTATGGTGGATCATTCTTCATGTGGCCGGCATTTCAAAAACTGGTTGAGAACGGTTATGAAATTTTTTGATTATGGCGACAATCCTGTAGGCTTCATTGCCGTTGGAACAAACCCTGTAGGCGTCATTTCCTTTGGGGCCTTCGCACAGGGAGGCCTTGCCATTGGATGGATGGCTTATGGTGTCATTGCAGTCGGACAGCTTTCCGCAGGCATCTTCACGCTGGGTCAGCTCACAGTAGGACTTGTTTCTCTGGGTCAGCTGGCTCTTGGAGTGATTTTCGGAGCGGGACAGGTCGGCATTTTCGGCTACGGAAACGGCCAGGGTTATATCCCCGTTCTGCCAGACTTCAAGAAAAAGGAATTTGAACTTTTTGATTATTTAAGAGTGGCTGCCTGGCTTGGTCTCTGGATTGTCTGGTGGATCATCCTTCATGTAGTTGATTTTTCACAATAAAGGATGCGGCGAAGTAAATTGTAACGATCAATTAATTTTTTCGCTGCTAATACAATATGAAATTTTTTGATTTTGGAGAGGATGCGGTTGGTTTCATCGCCATTGGTTCAAATCCGGTCGGCGTTATTGCAATCGGAGGGTTTGCCAGCGGCGGCATTGCCATTGGATGGATGTCTTACGGAGTCATCGCGGTCGGACAGATCTCAGCCGGAATCTTTACGGCAGGTCAGGCAACTGCCGGTCTAGTTTCGTTTGGACAGGCTGCTCTTGGAGTAATTTACGGCATTGCACAGATCGGAGTCATGGGTTATGGCAACGAAGATAATCTGAGCGTTCTTCCCGATTTTAAGAAAAAGGAATTTTCTCTTGTTGATTATTTAAGAGTGGCTGCATGGCTTGGTCTCTGGATTGTCTGGTGGGTAATAATGCATTTTTTCAAATTTGCGCATTGAATCAAAGATGAATAAAAAGTTAATTTTTTCTGAACCATTCAAACGCGCAGAATTTCTGCGTCTTTGAATGGATTCGCGTGGACATGGTGAAATAAAAACGATTCACCGTGGTGGACAGAAAAAGCCTTTCTAATGGATTGCCGAGCAGGCTTTACCTACACAGATGATTCCCATTTTGAAACAGATGAAGGTACTGCAGATGGTTCCGATACTGTGAATAATTTCAGTTTGAAGTGAAGGCGAGAAACCGGTTCTCTCTTTAATACTTTTTCCAATTTTTCACTTGAATTCAGAAAACGATTCTATATTAATTGCTTTTAATAAAAATATAATTCCGGGAACGTTTTTTAATATCCCCGGTATGTATATGGGAGATTTCTAATTATGAAAAATAAAATACTAACATTTCTTGGGTCGTTCACCGGACTGGCTGTTATCATCATCCTCCTTTCTCTTGGTGCTTGCATCTCAGGCCCTACCTATAAAAACCACGACTTTATACTCAAGGATTTAAATTATATAGATAATACTTTTGCTTTTCAGCTGAAATTACCCAACCCGACGTGGAAAATCAAAGGAGAGTTAAGGCGATTCGCTGATGGACATTTTATCGCCGAAGTCACTAAAAACGGCACCAACCTCTATCTGTATGTTGTGATCAGCAGGCACCATCAGGATAGCCTGGAAAAATTCGCAAGCGCCGGTTCCTTTGATCCGACTCAGTCAAACTTTACATTCATCGCCGGAAAGCCCGCATATTTTTACGGAAAAAACCAGAGCGCCAGCAACAATCAATTGCGAGTTGAAGTATATAAATTTGTGAACGATAACAAAGGCTACATCATCAGCTTGGCCTACCCTGTGGGTCTTTCCGCTGACAATGCCACGATGGAGGAACTCGACGAGTTATTGAACTCTTTCATG
>JAOUOA010000590.1 GCA_029880625.1 Spirochaetia bacterium | reverse complement strand
CGGGCCTGAAATTATAAGGATAGTCTATTAAAGGAAAATTGTAGACGGCAGAATTCAGGCGAAATAAATGAATTTTATTTTTTGGATTTTCGGTGGTTTCGGCACCAGCCTGATTTTCTAAATTTCTCCTTTGGGTTTCTTTTGTATCCCAAACTCTATCTTCAGTTTTCACTTCATCGGAAGACTGAAGATTTTGCTCGGCTAAGATCATTCCGGAGCTGGATAAAAATACGATACAGATATAGACCAGAAGATTAGATCTTTTTGAATGTTTCTTGAGTTTATAATTAAGACAAAACAATGCTGCCGTCCATTTATTATTTCTGCTGAGCTATAATAAATAAAATTACAGCATCGCAGTTCAAAGCGCAGGTATCAGAACATGCCGTCATACAGACATTTCTTTCTGTTAAAGATGGTTTGCCTGAACAGGAAACGTCACAGGATGAAAGACAAGCGGATTTTCCTGTCGGACAGAAAAGAGTATAACGAATTAGAAGCTCTTCAAATGTCAGATCTTTTTCTTCAGAATTACCGCAAAAAATCAGGAAAAATGCTAAAAGTAAAACAGAGGTAAGCTTCAGGACAATTCGTTTCATGATTTGATTATAAATATCAAAAAGACGCCTGTCAATCGAATCTTTTGTTCTTTTTCTCATATCCTCTCGCTTTTATAAAATCTAATTTAACATTGACAAATCTATAGTTAATTTATATTCAATCCTGAAGAGATTAAAATGTCTATAAATAAAAAAACAATTTTTTTAATTATGATTTTATTCCTGTTGCCGTCTTTTTTAATTTCTGCTGATCCTTTCAAAAGAGCAGAAAAGTATCAGGAGAAAAAAAAATACGACAAAGCTGCCCGTCTGTACAGCAAATCATGCAAAAAAGGAAATATGGACGGCTGCATCAATCTCGGGGTTATGTACGAAAAGGGACAGGGGCTCAAACAAAATTATCGAAAATCTGCAGAATACTACAGCGTTGCCTGCCAAAACAAAAATGCTCTTGGATGCAATAATCTTGGAATCCTGTATTTTAACGGATACGGTCTTCAAAAGGATATGCAAAAAGCAGCGGAACTTTATCAGCTTGCATGCGATCTGAAAAACGTACTGGGCTGCAGCAATCTGGCTATACTTTACCATAACGGATTTTACTTCGAAAAAGATCTTCCAAAAGCTGTTCATCTGTACAGCATTGCCTGCAATGGAGGCAGCGGTTTTGCATGCAATCATCTCGGACTCATGCATCAGAATGGCGAAGGTGTAACGAAGGACAGAGTCCAGGAAATCAACTTTTATATCAAAGCATGCAGCGCCGGAAGCATGACAGGATGCAATAATCTGGGAAACATTTATTATACAGGAAACGGAATGCCGCAGAATTACAATAAAGCAGCTGAACTCTTTCAAAAAACATGTCAATTGCACGATGCATTGGGCTGCAGCAACCTTGGCATCCTGTATCATACAGGACGCGGCGTATCAAAAGATCTTATAAAAGCAGCTGAACTTTATAAAATGGCATGTGACGACGATAACGGAAAAGGATGCAGCAATCTCGGCTTTATGTACAGAAACGGCCAGGGAATGTCTCCTAACATCGCTTTAGAAATAAAATTATTTAAAAAAGCCTGCTCATTGGATGTTGCTCTTGCCTGCAATACGATCGGCGTTATGTATCACACAGGACGCGGCGTTGATAAAAATCCTGTTCAGGCTGCAGAGTTCTATCAAAAAGCCTGCATCGGCAATAACGGCAAAGGATGCAGCAATCTCGGCATCATGATGCAGAAAGGTGATGAAATTCAAAAAGACTTAAAAAAAGCAGCGGATCTGTACATCAAAGCCTGTGATTTCGGCGATGATAGCGGATGCAACAATCTCGGATTTATGTATAAAGAAGGTTCAGGAGTTAAAAAAAATCTCTCTCGTGCGATTGCGCTTTTTAAAAGGGCCTGTGACAATTCAGAAATGCATGCCTGCAATAATCTGGGCATGATGCATCATACAGGCGAAGGTGTTTCAAAAAATTTTAAAAAAGCGTTTCAGCTTTACAAACGTTCCTGTGATTTCGGAAACAGCGACGGCTGCAGCAATCTGGCTGTCATGTACAGAAACGGCCATGGAGTAAAAAATAATCCTGCCGAGTCACAAAAACTATTTCTTAAAGCCTGTAGAATGGGAAATCCCCAGGCCTGTTCTCAAACAAAAAAATGAATCTTTCCAGAAGATTTGTTAAACTCATGCTTCTACAACTGTAAAATTCTTATATTGGATCATTTCTGACATGAAATCAAAAGGATCCTGCTCTTAAAAATCCGTTTCTTATAATTTTAAATTTTAA
>JAOUOA010000247.1 GCA_029880625.1 Spirochaetia bacterium | reverse complement strand
CAGCGACATTTGAAGCTTCTGCGGCAACGGATATCAAGGCAGGCTCAGCAACCGTGGTTCCAAATCCCAGAGCAAAAGAGAAAATCAGAAGCCAGAAAAGACTCCCTTTCCTGGCAAATCCGTATGCCATATTTTCTCCAATCGGGAAAAGGCCCATTTCAAGGCCGCGGATAAAAAAAGTAAGACCTGCAACAACAAGAAGGGTCCCTCCCAGAAGGCGTTCCCAGTTTGGAAGCGGTTTTTTCAGGATAATCAGCTGAAAAAATAAAATCACAAAAATAATGGGCAGCAAATCCCGAATGCTGTTTTTTACTGATTTGAGAAAATTCTGAATTTGAGATTTCAAGACTGAGGTAGCAGGGGGTATCGGAATGAGTATATCAAGTATTTTTCATAAAAGTTTTAAAAAATATTTGAACCGCCAAACAGATTCCCATCTAATGATCATCTGAGCATTTACATTGAAATCTCTATTTCAAATCCGCCGGAAATTTTAAAATATGCCGGCATGCAGATATTAAAACAAATTTTTCTTACGGGAAAATCATAACGATACTGCAAAAGGTACCGGAGTTAAACATGAAATTCGCACTTTCAAAAACATCACTGATCAGTATGATTCTGTTTGCGTTTCCCCAAATCATTCTTCCACAGGAAACAGGAAAAGCCCCCCGGCTTGAAAAAGGAAAAAGTCTTCCTGTTATACAGGGCAGAAGCAGAAGTCTCGGACTCAGCGTAAACAGAAGAAATAAAAAAGAAGTTCAGGATTTTTTTCAAAACGTCTATCTTCCTGCATCAACCGCACAAAACGAATGGAGCGGATCTGTTAAAGGATGCAGGCCGGGAAAAAACAGCGCATCATTTCAGAAAGCAACAGAAAAGATGATCAATTATTTCCGGGCAATGGCCGGCCTTCCAGGCGATGTGACGCTGGATTCAGAACTTGACCGCCGCGCCATCGAAGGCGCTTTGATTTTTAAAGCACAGGGATCTCTCTCTCACACTCCGCCTAAAAGTTGGCGATGCTGGAGCAGCACCGGGAAAACTGCAGCCGGGAAATCAAATATTTCTCTGGGTTCTGCCGGTCCCTCTGCAATTGTAAGCTACATCAAAGATGACGGTTCCAACAATAAAGAAGTGGGCCATCGCCGATGGATTCTTCATCCCGCACAAAAAATCATGGGATCGGGTTCCACAGACAGCACCAATGCTCTCTGGGTTTTCGGCGGATTTAAAAAACAAAAACCGGAAATTCCAGGAGGCATCGCATGGCCGCCTGCAGGTTACGTTCCCTATCTTTTCGGACTTTCTTCCGATTACCGCTGGTCCTTTTCTTTTCCCGATGCAGATTTTAAAAGATCAAAGGTTACGGTATCCTATCAAAATAAGAGACTCCGCATCCGTCAGGAAAAACCCTATAACGGATACGGCGAGAATACCCTGGTCTGGAATGTCAAAGGTCTTCCCGGAGGACGACCGAAAGACGAAGTCAGTGTAGATGTAGTCATTAAAAACGTCGTTGTAAAAGGAAAAAGCCTTACATTCCGCTATACGGTCCGCTTCATTGCACCGGGGACGATTTCTTCTTCCCGGTCCAGAAAATCCTACAATCTGACTGCGGGAATGCATCTGATCATGGCTGCACAATCAGGAAAAGTATCCGAAGGAGAAATCGCACTTGATTCAGGCGCAGATGTTAATGCTCTTCACAAAGGCTGGACGCCTCTTATGATTGCCGCCAATAACGGGAAAGAAGACTTTGTTGATTTTCTTCTTGAAAATCATGCAGACTTAAATGTGGCACTTGACGGTCAGTGGACGGCTCTTCGCCTGGCTGAATCCAGGCGGCATACGCGTATTGCAAAAAAACTGAAAGAACGCGGCGCTCAAGATATCCGATCCCGGTCTGCAGATTCCGGAATCCCTGAGCCTCCTGAATTTAAATAATTCGGGAAAATGCATTTTGAAAAATTTCACAGATGACGTTACAGCCATTTCTTTTTTTTGAAAGTCCGGGTTTCATGATTGGATTATCCGGTTAAACTGTTATCTGGAGTAAATCAAAAATCTCATAAATTTATTTCATTTTATGTTGAATCATGAATTCTATTTGATATTTTGTAATCTTATTTTTCTTGCATAATATTTTAAATTATGCTATAATCAATCAATGAGTAAAACGGCAGATTCACAGAAACAAAGCATTGAAACTGGACTTTTTGAGATCATTCAGAAACTTTCCGAAGAACTCCATGGAAAGCCTGTCCATAACCTCAACCCCGGCAGCGACTTAATTAAAGATGCAGGCATTGACAGCCTTGGAAGGATAGAACTTCTTCTTCGAATCGACCGCCATTTCGGACTTACGCTTCCGGAAGAAGATGCAGTAAATGCTGCGACAATTCAGGATCTTATCAATGCAGTCAACCGGTCTATCAAAGAACAGGGTATGCCTGAAATCAAGCCGGAAGGTTCCGTAAAAGAGATTTCAGAACGAAGCAAACTCCAGTCCCCTGAAAATGCGCAGACGCTGGCTGATGTGCTGATCTGGTATGCTGAAAAATTTCCCGAAACAGAATACATTCGTTATCTGCCGGCCGGGGACGGCGAAGGAGAACCTCTTTCCTACGCTAAACTTTATCATGAATCTTCCCGGATTGCAGCCGGTTTAATTGAAGGGGGATATGCTCCTGGACGCTGCACTGCGATTATGCTCCCTACGGGCTTTGATTATCTTTTCAGTTTTTTCGGATCCATCCTTGCGGGAAATATCCCGGTTCCGATTTATCCGCCCCAGAACAAAAAACACATTGAAGAACATCTGCGAAGACAGATTTCCATTCTGAAAAACAGCGAATCAGCTGTGCTTATTACAGTTCCGGAAGCCCTTGAACTCCGCTTTCTTTTAAAATCGGCGCTGATCCATTTAAAAGATGTGATCATTCCTGAAGACCTCAAACATGCAGGGAATAAGACCATAATTCCGTCTCCGACGATACAGCTTTTCTCCAGTACACTTCCGGCACAACGGGTCTGCCCAAGGGAGTAATTCTGAGCCACAGGAACCTTCTGCACAATATCCGCAGCATGGGACGTGCAATTCAAATTCAGGAAGAGGATCGTTTTGTAAGCTGGCTTCCGCTCTATCATGACATGGGTCTCATTGGAGCCGTATTCGGCAGTCTTTACCATGGAATCCCCCTGATTCTTATGTCTCCATTAAGCTTTATTGCAAAACCAAGACGCTGGCTGAATGCAATTGATCGGTACCGAGGAACGATTTCAGCTGCGCCCAACTTCGCCTATGAACTCTGCGCCAATTCCATACCAGACGAAGTCATAAAAAAAATCAACCTGAGCTCCTGGAGGCTTGCCTTTAACGGAGCGGAACCGATCAGCCCGGGAACTCTGAATAAATTTATAGAAAAATTTTCAAAGAGCGGTTTTCAAAAAACTTCGTTTTATCCTGTGTACGGACTTGCAGAAAATTCAGTGGGGCTTTCTTTCCCGCCGCCGGGAAGAGGCCCACTCCTTGACTCTGTTAATAGAGAAATTTTTACAAATGAAGGGCGCGCAGTTCCCTCTAAAAATTCCGACAATGATCTTGTCTTTGTATGCTGCGGCTCGCCTATTCCAGAAAACAAAATACGAATTGTAAAAGAGAACGACGAAGAAGCTCCCGAAAGAATTCTGGGAAGCATTCAGTTTCAAAGCCCTTCTTCTACAGCAGGATACTATAAAAACGCCGATGCCACGAAAACACTTTTTTCCGGCGAATGGCTCAACACCGGAGATACCGGATACATGGCTGACGGCGAACTCTACATTACAGGCCGGCAAAAAGAAATTATTATCCGGGGAGGACGAAATATCTATCCCTACGAGCTGGAAGATGCAATTGGAGAAATTCCCGGGATCCGTCCGGGAGGCGTCGCTGTTTTTTCTCTTCAGAGCGGCGGCATTGAAAAAATGATTGTTGTTGCAGAATCCAGGGAGCAAAAAACCTCCGAGAAAGAATCTCTCAAGCAGAAAATCACGGACCTCTGCATCAATCTGCATCAGTTTGCCCCCGATGATATTGTAATTGCGCCCATTCGTACGGTTCTGCGTACTTCAAGCGGCAAAATCCGCAGAGGATCAATAAAAAAACTTTATGAAACGGGCAGCATCGGAAAAACACCATCTGTAAAAATGCAGATGATCCGTCTGGAACTCTACAGCCTGCCGGGGCGAGCCGCAAGAATTTTAAAAAAAACAGCTTCGCTTGCATACGGACTTTACTTCTGGACTACCGCTGCATTTCTGCTTCCGGCCGCATTTCTTTCTGTTCTTTTAGTTCCCGGAGTTAAACACCGCTTCGTCGCTCTGCGTATGATTTTCAAGGTATTTCTTGTTACTGTAAATCTATCTGTAAAAACTCAAGGAAAAGAAAATCTTGAATCTGACAGCTCTGTCATTTATGTTTCCAATCATACAAGCTACCTTGATGCCATGCTCATCATCTCAGCAATGCCTTTTCCTGTAAAATTTATTGCCAAAGCAGAATTTAAGAAACATATTTTTTCGAAATTTATTCTGAGTCGGCTGAACGTTCTATTTGTGGAACGTTTTGATGCCAGAGGCGGAATTGAAGATGCAAGAACTCTTACCGGTGAAGTTCGCCATTCTCATCCACTATTCTTTTTTGCAGAAGGAACCTTTACCAAACAGGCCGGTTTAAGAAATTTTCGCATGGGAGCTTTTGCCGCCGCCGTACAGAATCAGGCAGGCATTATCCCTGTTTCCATCCAGGGTGCAAGAAATGCTCTTCGCGATGAAAGCTTTCTTCCAGAACATTCAAAAATTAAAATTTCATTCGGAGAAATCATCAGAACAGACCGGGAAGGCTGGGATGCTGCAATTGAACTCCGTGACAGAACAAGAAAAATCATTCTGAAACACTGCGGCGAGACCGATCTGCGCACGCTGAACTGAAATTCCTGAATATTTTTTAAATTATTGCTTGACAGACAGAAAATACATTCAATAAAAAAATATGAAAAAATTTTTTGCATTTCTTTTAATTTCTCCTCTAATTTTTCTTTCCCTCCATTGTCTGGGAGAGCCTGAAAACGTAGAAATTCATGTTTCAAGTCCCGATATAATCAAAAAAAATGTTCCTTTTACAATTACAGTAACGGTTAAAAATACAGCAGAGGAAACACAGAAACTCATCAGTCTGGATGTGGCTTTTGAATATTTGGAAGGAATTAAAATTAAAT
>JAOUOA010000353.1 GCA_029880625.1 Spirochaetia bacterium | reverse complement strand
GTTCCCATTGACAACACCATGAGCTATATTTTTGAAAATGATATTCCCCCAGGAGAAACTGCAGAAGTAAAAATTCATGCAGTCGGACTACAGGAAGGCGATTATTCGGGAAATATTGATATCTGCATTAATTCGGACACATCCTTTCTTGAAAGGCCTGTCCGCACCATTATCGAGTAAATCTAATTCAGAAAAATCTGGCATTCCTGAGGAATTTTTATAAAGAAGAAATAAGATTATCCAGAAATTGCCCGCATTTTGGATCGCCTTCGCGTGGAGCCCAGTCTGGAAATTCTTTATCGTCAGTTTTCTGATAGGGACCGGCTTTCACTTCAAAACAAACTGCAGATTCCGATAAAACAGCCAGCGTATGCCATACACCGGGAGCAATGTCAATTCCATGCATGAATCCCTTTTCATCCGATAAAATAAAGGTCTGTGTTACGGCTCCGTCTTCATTAAAGATAAAAAAGGCGGCCTTCCCTTTCAGGAGAATAAAACTTTCGGATTTTGGCGGAAACAGATGCCTGTGTGGAGTAATATAGGTTCCCTTTAACATGACATTCAAAAACCGATGGGGATTTTCTTCCATGGATGCATGGAAATTATAATTCATTCTTTTCCTTGAAGATTTTTCGGCACGGCCCAGGACCTCAGAATAAAGTTCATCACTGAAAAGCTGTACATCATTTTTTTTCTCTGTTTCCATAAACGGACAGTCCAAACACCGCAGTTGATTTACAAGTTACTTTTTTTTCTGTTCTTCAGAAATCCGATAAAAAAAATGTCCGACAGTCATGAAAACTCAGATTATTCTTGAAGAAGCAAGTCCGTATGAGACTTTCGCAGCCACAGTCGAAGATGACGGCCGCAGCATCTATCTGTATATGAGCCCTCTAAAAGACGAAAACCTTGAAGCAAAAGCGGTATGGATCAGAAACAGAATTCCGGCACCTGCAGATACAGACAAAGAATCCATGAAAAACGGAATCGCTCCCTGCCTTAAAAAATCATCCTGCAGCCATCCGGACGGTCTCGGTACAATTCAAAAAGAAAATCTGGGGATTCTCTGGTTCCAGGAAGGGAACGGAGTCTGTATTTATCTGGATGGAAAGCTGGAAGCGCTCATCCCGCCCTGGTCGGGCAAAGACGGCTTATTTGGTTATTCTGCTCAATGCACTGCTCCGGATGCAGGTACTGTCCCGCTGCTTGAAACTAATACGGGGCTGATGGAAAGGATAAAAGAAAACGAAGAATTCTGGGAAAAAAGAAAGGATCCTTCTTTCTGGTCAAACTACAGAGATTCGCTTCTGGAAAACTACGAAAAGATTTACGGTAACCATAAACAGTATTATACCCTATCTGACAGAAAATACCCTCCTCTTGCAGTGGCAGAATTTGAAAAAAATAATCTTCTGATCTATGCAACCGTAGGCATGTCATTTCAAAATATGCCCATGGCGGAACTTTCCGTAAAAGATCCCGAATCAGTTCTGCGTGCGGAAATCATCACAGCAAGAGCAACCAGAGAAGAATGGATGCCAGGACTGATGGGAAGGTTAGCCGTATATCCCTGGCTTTACAACCGTTGGCTGGGACAGGAACATACTTACGAATCCGGTCTGACGCAGCCATTCACAGATTTTATCATTCTGAAAGAATACGAAGAATCATTTCTTGAACGCCCGGGAAACTTTTCTTTTGAAAATAAACACGTAAATTTTCTTTTAGCGCTTCCGGTGCATCAGGAAGATCTTCTTTTAATCAAAGCAAAAGGAGTTCCGCATATTCTGAAAAAAATCAGGGAAAAAGCGAAGCCTGCTTACCGTTGGCCTTCGTAACCATTTCAATAAACTCGGACAGAGTCATCAGCATCCCTCTGTCGTCGCTCCTGCATTTTTCGTGAAATTCTGCCGGGATAACAGGAATCACTCCTGCCGCTTTCATTTCAATCAGCTGTGAACTTGTAAATCCCTGCTGAAGAGTAAAAAGATATTTATCTTTCACACGATCCGCCTCGGAAATAACCTGCCGCCAGCGGTCCTTGCATGTAGTTTTCGCGCCCAAGGTAAACAGCTTTTCTGAAGGAAAGTTTTCATCTCTGTATGCTTCTTCGGAAGGGAAAATAAAATCCGGCCGTTTTTTCATTTCGGAAACAGCTCCAGGACTGTATTCCACTCCGAAAGTATCGAAAATATAGCGAAGATGCAGTTCCAGAGATCGTCCCGCGCGGCTTTTTCTGCGGTTGTTGATCTCCAGTGAAACGGTCATCAGAGCTTCAACTGATGCAAACGGCTTTCCCAAAAAAGGCCTGTAAATTTCTTTTTCAAGATAGCGAAAGACGGCATATTCAATCCGGATTAAATCGACGATCATCCGGTCCGGATCCGTCTTTCCTCCGTAAAGATTTTCAAAAATGTTCCAGGTATCTCTTGCGATCGTATCCGTTTCCGGAAAAACGCTGCCGTATTTTTCAAGAAGCGTCTCTGCAGAAGGTCTGAGGCGCTCATCGAGATCAAACTGGATCAGCCTGTTTGTTTCTGAAGGCGATAACCCGGTAAAATTAAATACGGCATCAACAGTTTCATCGTCATTTAAAACCCAGGCATAAAGCTGCCCGTCTTTCATCTGGCAGAGAATAAAAAGACTTCCGGTATAGAGTTCTTCTCTCCCCCGGAAAAAGTCCCTGGTTTTTGTAAGCCGGTATTCACTTCTGCTTCCGGAGCCGTACCATTTAAAACAGGAATCTGTTATCACATCATGCCATCGAATGCGGACATTTTTTTCGAAATTTTCGCCGTTTTTTCCAGGCTGTTCCATAAAAAATTTATAGCTGTCTTTAGAAAGGTAGATCCCCGACTGATGAGCGCCTGTAAGTCCAAGATCGTTTGCGGAAAGAAATTTTATATACGCATGTTCCGCCTCTCCGATGCTTTTTAAAACCTCGTCGGCTGCCGGGCGGGATTCAATTAAAAAATACTGCAAATCAATATACCGGAGGAAAAATAAAATTAATGCCGAAAATATTTCCTTCTGAAAAAATCTCTGGAGGCGGCGGCCCGAAATTCTGTCCGTCAAGGATGTCGATGCATGCCTGATCCACAGCTTTCTGGCCCATGCTGGAAACAACTCTTACATCACGGACCCTTCCGTCCCGCCCCAGCAGGAACAGAACTTTAACTGTCTGTGGCTTGATGGACTGGCTGATCACTATTCCTGCATGATCCCTGTAAACAGAATTCATTCCTGGAGGAGCAAAATTATTGCGGAGGTACCTCATCATTTTCTGAAAATAACGGAACCCGGCAATCTGCTGACGCGCAAGAGTCACCGGTCCGCTGCTGTCGTACCGAAGAGAAAAATCGCTGCGAAATCTGTAATTGGCGGGAATTCGAAACATATCTTCGCTGCCGTCAACAGGACTTCTCCGGCCAAAGGCGGCATGATTTTTCTGAAATTCTTTTTCTGCCGGAGAATCTCCATGAATCTCTCTTTTGAGATCCTGTCTGCTTTTGTCCTGTGAAGGATCCTGCGCTTCAGAAGATTTTGCAAAAGTCAGCATATCATGGGGTGTAAGAGTATGAAAACCGTACGAGGTAGTTATGCCGCCCCTTCCTTCCGAATCCACATCAGACAGAGCGCGGATTTGATCCGTGGAGGGATCAATTTTATCTTTTTGCTCCACCAGCACAGGATAGGTTTTTGAAGAACGGGCATCCCGTTCCATATCCAGAGATTTTTGTTCAAGATAAAACAGTCCTGAAAAATCAGGCGATAGAACATTTGCAAGAATAAAAGAAAAAATGAAAAACACAGGCAGCGAGGACAGAACAAGTCTCTGCTCATCCTCATTTACAGATTCCATGATAAACAGCTGATTAAAAAAGTTCCGGCTCTGCATTTTTTTCTGCATCTCCGTAAGGGTATCCCATATGCCTGAATCCCTCGCC
>JAOUOA010000589.1 GCA_029880625.1 Spirochaetia bacterium | reverse complement strand
TCCGTGAGGCCGTAGGTGAATGCAAGATCGGCCAGGATGACCTCTCCTGACTTCCTGATGCTGTTGACAATAGGCAGGAGCATGTTTTCAAGCCTTCTGAAGTAAAGGGCGTATAAAATCAGGGGAATTGAAATCAGTAAAATCAGCCAGGGGAAGAAAAGAAAACCCGTTTTTAAAAGAACGATGTCCTCCAGAGATAGAGCATCTGTACTGTTAAAATTTTCATACTGCTCCTGAATGTAATTTTGTTTTGCTGCATCATGACCTGACAATTCTCTCATGGATGAATATAAAATAAAATCAGCTGTTGTATAGGGTTGGTCTTTATGAAAGATGAAGTAGGAATTATGGTGGGGAGGGGTAAGAACCAGAAACAGGCCGCAGAAGAAAAGAAATAATCCGATAAATCCGAAGATGCCGTCTCTGTTGAATAAACTTTTAATATGCATTTTATTGAATACTATTTGGGAATATGAAATAATCAAGAAAAAAATGTACAGGGAAATGGTTCAGATTTATAAATTTAGTCAATATTTTATAGAAACCATAAAAGTGTCAGTGCAGTTGTTTGTCATCATCACTCCCGTTCAATTTCCAGCTTCAGAAAATGCGTGGAGCAGGAAATGCAGGGATCGTAATTACGTACGGATTGTTCGCATTTCCAGGTCAGATCTTCGTCGGATAGATCTTGGTAATTTTCCACAAGATTCATGAGGTCTTCTTCAATGATGCTTTGATTGGCCGAGGTGGGAGCTACGATGTCCGCTTTCTGGATGATGCCGTTTTCATCGGTGGTGTATCTGTGCATCAGAATTCCTCGGGGAGCTTCTGTAACGCCCACGGCCGTTCCCGCTTTCGGTGAGGCTTCCACGAAGGACTGATCGGGTTCTTCGTAACTTTCTATGATGCGCAGGGCTTCCCTGCAGGCATAGAGGGTTTCTACACTGCGAACGATGATGCTTTTAAAAGGATTGTAGCAGGATTCGCCAATATATTTTTTTCCCAGGTCTTGAATGTCAGAAGGAAGTTTGTCAAAATTCAAATTGTAGCGGGCCAGAGGGCCTACATGAAAAATTTTCCCTTCCAGGGTGGAATGAAGAGTTGTTGAATAGGGAAGATGCTCTTCTTTAAAATATTTATCATGATCCATCTGATCGATGTCAAGACCGTGATTGGATACAATGCGGCCTTCACTGAAAGGATATTCGCTTTCATGGCGGAGGGCTACGTAAACATATTTCTTTTCGAGATCGGGAAACGAAAGTTCCGATGTCCATTTTATGAGCTCAATGCAGGTATCGCAGGAGCGCTTGAGATTTTCCTTTAATCCATCAAGGTCCTTTTTATAGGGAGATCTGTAAAATCCGCCCACCCTTACATTGATGGGATGAATGGCGCGTCCTCCCACAATATCGACAAGATCATTGCCCGTTTTTTTCAATGCCAGGCTTTTCTTGACAAGATCCGGATGATCCTTCGCCATTTGAAGCGAATCCTGGTAGCCGAGAAAGTCCGGCGCATGGAGCATGGCCACATGAAGCGCATGGCTTTCAATCCATTCGCCGCAGTACAGAAGTCTTCTGAGTTCGCGGATTTCAGGCGTGATCCGGATTCCGAAAATTTTTTCTATGGCATGTGTTGAGCTCATTTGATAGGCAACCGGGCAGATCCCGCAGATTCGTGCCGTTATATCGGGAGCTTCTGCTGCATTCCGGCCTTCAAGAAAAGCTTCAAAAAAGCGCGGAGGTTCGAATATTTTCAGCTGAACCTCGGAGACTTTTCTATTTTTAATTTTTACATGAAAGGCGCCTTCGCCTTCCACTCTCGCCATATAATCAACTGAAATTTGTCTTTCGTCTGAGCTGTTCATTCAGAGATCTCCTTGTTCGAGACGTATGGATTCTTTGCGGAATGTTTCGGACCATGCGTTAAAATTTCTGTAAAGGGGAATAATTTCTGATGTTTTTGCTCCCTTTTGCTTCAGAGTTTCTGTAAGTGTGCGGGGATCGGCATTTTTTACAGGACCATAGCAGCCGAAACATCCCCTGCGGAAAGAAGGACATAGAGCATTGCAGCCGGAAAGGGTGACGGGGCCCAGACAGGGCATGCCGTATAGAACCATGACGCAGGAATTCCCTCTTAACTTGCAGTCCATGCATACATTATTGTCCGGCAGATTTGGACGCCGGTTGTTCAGCAATGCATTCAGAACTTCGAGGAGCTGGTATTTATTTACCGGACATCCCTGCAGCTCAAGATCTACTTTTACATGATCTGAGATCGGAGTCGAAGTTTCAAGAGTTTGAATATAGGAAGGATTTGCATATACCGAAGAAGTGTATTCGTTTACATCGGCAAAG
>JAOUOA010000077.1 GCA_029880625.1 Spirochaetia bacterium | reverse complement strand
GCAGGATTGATGAGAATATATCAATCACCGTTCTGATTCCCTCCCGAAATGAAGCGGGAGGCGCCCTGAAAACAATTCAGTCTCTGCTCGATCAGGATATTAATCATCCGGTTGATATTTACCTCATCTTAAAAGATGATACCGATTCCAGTATCCCGTTTCTCAGGAAAAAATACGGCATCCTTCAATTTAAAAATCCCGAGATCAATACCATCTTTCGTAATAAAAAAAGATCTCTGCATCTGGTCTTTGCAGGCGAAGATAGTAAAAGCAAAAAAATTAATTTCTGCATAAAATACATAAAAACACCATATACAGGAATTCTCGACGCCGATCATCAGGCTGATCAAAACTGGATACGAAACTCTCTGGCTCTTCTTGAAGAAAACAAAGCTGAAATCATCCAGTCCATCAGAAAACCACTTCATACAGCGGGATTTTTTCGATTCTGGGATTCTATTCACCAGCATATCGGATGCGAACTGTTCAGCTCAGTTTTCAGCAGGCTGGGCCTGACTGTTTTTTTCACAGGAAGTACCGCTGTAATGAAAACCGGTTTGCTTCACTCTCATCCATTTACAGATTCCATTACGGAAGACACGGATTTCAGCTATTCATTAATGGCTAAAAAAATCCGCATCCTCCGCAATCCTCTTTCAGGATCCTACGAAGATGTTTCGCCCAATCTGTTCAGTTTTATAGCAAGAAGAAGACGCTGGGCCGGGGGGCACACTCAGACATTTCTATTCCATGCGGGACGAATTCTTTTTTCCGGGATAACCATGAAAGAAAAAATACAGTTTTTTCTACACGGCATGCATTACCTTTCTGCCCTGCCAGTATTTTTTCTTCATCTTTTAATAGGGATTCTTCTCATAGAAAGGCTGCGCTCAGACAGCATTATTATTTCTGCAGTTTTTTCATTTTCCTTTGCTCTTGGAATTTCAATTTCGCAAAAAGCATCGGGGTGGATCAACCGGATGCTGGAAATCCCTTTGCTTACAGCATGGTTTATCCCCGGAATTGTTATTGCGATCAATATACTTGAAGCAGTCATTATGGCGGATCTATCCAGAATCTTTCTGGATATTCCTATCGGGGGTATTTCTGCCGCTGCAGGGATCATAATATTTTTATCGCCCGTTACACTCAATCTTGCAGGAATGATCGGATTTCATCAGTTCAGTTTGAGCGCTTTTCTTGTAATGATTGCTACTTATCCTTTCGCATTATACCTGGACATTACAGGCATATTACTGGGATTGACTGATATTGCAGCAGGGAACCAGAACTGGAGATCGGTTGCTCGTTCCGACCTTTCCGGCCGAATCCATCGCGAGATCATTCCCTCGTATCTTCCCGATGGCGGACATAAAGAAACCTGGAAGCTTTTGCCGGTTCAATTTTTTATTTCTGAAGGAGAAATTCATTTTATGAAACATCATTATAAAAAGGGAATTGCTCTTGCAGCTATTTCAATATTTGCGGCTGCAGTATATATTTCTATGTCAGATCAAATTGAACTCCAGGAACGCTCCTGCACATTAATGGAACACGATTCGCATCCCTGGATTGTTCCTCCGGAAAACATATCCCATTACTGCTCAAAAACTCCTGATCTTTCTTCAAAAAAAGTTTATTCAAAACGCACGGGACGATACATCGAAGAAAAAATTGATTCGTTTCAATCTGTCGATCCTGTTTTCTGGAACAGGCTGAACAGCACGTTTCAGTGCAATCTATCATCGTTTCACCCAGAAAATATCATAATGAATCCTGGTCGTGGCATATCCTTTCTGTTAAAAGAAGGAAAGCATAACGGCAAAAATTTCACATCAGGATCTCTTGCAACAATGGAAAATCCCGAAGCACAGTATCTTTATGGAAGATTTGAAACTGAATTAAAGGCTGTCAAACATCCAGGGGTAATCACTGCATTTTTTTTATACCGGTTCGATCCCTGGCAGGAAATTGATATGGAATTTGTCGGAAACGATACCTCAAAAGTTCTCATCAATGTTTACTACAACCCGGGAAATCAAGGCGATAAATATAATTACGGCTATTACGGAACGCCTGTTATGGTCGATCTGGGATTTGACGCATCAGAAAAAACACACCGATATGCAATTGAATGGGAAAAAAATGAAATTCGATGGTTTGCTGACGGCAAGTTAATCCATAGAAGAACTTCAGGAAATCCTACGCCCGTCCCCCATCTTCCCATGCGCTTTCATGCAAGCCTCTGGCCCATCTGCAGCGAGAAACTTGCAGGAAAATTTGAAACATCAGGCTTGCCTGTTCAGGCTGATATACAGTCCATTTCCTTATACAGGTGGAAAGAATCGTATTTTAATCAGGCCATTAAATCCTTGTTTGGAAGCGAAGATAAAAACTGGCGACATGAGGCGCAATGGATACAGCCATGAGAATTATAAGGATTTATGAAACTGCACCTTCCATATCTGAACATAAATTCCCTCCATAATCGGCATCAGCTTTATCTTTTCATTTTTAATCAGATTATTCCGGAACGGAAGATTTGCTCCAAATAAATAAACATATTTATAGCCTTCCGGTATTTTATATTCCGGACTGAACATCTGATCAAAACGGGGAAACTGAAGATCAATATCGCTTCGCAGCATTGAGGATAAAGCCAGAATATTTCCCGGATGATGGACTTCGCGGTTACAGATAACCAGTACATTTTGATTTTGATTTAAAATCCTCTCAGCTTCCGGCAATGGATTGCTCACACTTTTTGTGCGGAGAGATTCTTTATTATGGTTGATCCAGTTTCCGGCAATGCCTGCAGAAATCAGCAAACAGAATATAACAATTCCGTATGCGGCTCTCAGATTCCTGCCGGATAAAAAAGCAAGCGCCGAGATAACTGCAATCCAGGTCGGGGTAAAATAACGCGAAGCAAGAGAACGAATACCCCCAAAAATCAAATCCGGCAGAAGAAAAAATACAAGCGGAACTGCGGCAAAAGCAAAAAGAAGAGCCGTTTCTCTGAACATTTTTTTCCGAATAAAATAAATAAAAGCCAAAACGGCAAGTGTGTTGCCGGCAGCAGCGGCAATATAACTCCAAAGACTTCCTTCTGAAAAATCTGTAATGACCCTGCTGAAATTCATTGCATAGGTATATAGAATTTCAAATCGCGGAACCTGAATCACCGACGACCAGGCCATGGAGGCAATCGTTGCATCCAGATGAATGAATAACACAATCAGCCAGGGCAAAAACAGCAGTCCAGCTATTATCAATGAAAAAGTAAATAGCAGAAAATTCCGAGAAATCTTAAAATTTTCCCAAATGAAAACAAAAAGAATCTGAGAAATAATTACCGATCCCGATGACAGTGTGGTATAAAGAGAAGCCGCTGTAAACAGAATAAAATAGATCCATGCGAAGTCAAACCTTCTGCTTCCGATTCCCTGACTGTCAGTTCTTCGCAGAGCCCGCAGAAGCGAAGCGCTGGACAGAATTGAAAATAAAGTCCAGAGTATATAGGACCGCGCTTCCTGAGAGAAAATTATAAAAAAAGGCGAAACTGCCATAAGCGATATTCCCAACCAGGCAACTTCTGTTTTTCTGAAAAGTTCCAGGCAAAGCCAGTAAACGGCAGGTAGACAGAAAAGACCAATCCAAACAGAAAGAAGACGAAGGTTGGCATTGTCATTGCCGAAAACTCCCATCCAGAACCGCGCAAGAATAAAATAAAGAGGAGGATTCTGCGGCTCATCCTGTGCAAGGGCAGAAATTGTAGAAAAAATAGTTTTTTCTGGATTGTACTGCCTGAACTTTAGAATATCTCTGACCGAAAATACTTCTCCTGTATAGGCAATTTTCTGCCAGTCTGCGCTTCTGTAGCCGGATGCAAAAATCTGTGTATACACTTCATCATGCCAGAAAACTTTTTGATCCACATCGTAAAATCGAAAAAAGATTCCTGAGAATACAGCAATACTAATAATAACTGTTAAAAATTCTTTCTGTGTAAACTGATAGTTTTTCATAAATCATTAAAATTGAATGTATTTATAAATAGCATAAAAATAGAAAAATAAAGTTGATTTCAGTCTAAATGTGATTTATATGTCAATACCAATGGAAAAAATTCTCACAGAAGATAAAATTGGAAAATCTGCACTGATTATACTCATCATACAAATAACCTGTGCCGGCCTTGTTGCTTTTGTTGTCAATGCCCTCCCCAGTGATGGAGCGTTTTTCTGGTTTGGAAGCGTTTTTTCATTTATTGCTTTAATTCTAATCTCTCTTTCTATTATAATCATTCCTGTTCTATCCATCATAGGAATTATCATCAATGCTGTGAAACAAAAATCTTTTTTATTGTCTTTAACTTCGCTCATTTTATTTATTATTGAAGGAATTGTTGTTTTTATTATTACTTATGATAAATGACTTTATTATATAAAAACCTGTTAACATGTCATATTCAGCGGTAATTCTGCTTCATTGCTGAAGTAAATTTAACTTTAAGGCCGGTCAAAATTCAATGAATAAATCTGATTTAATAAAAAAAGTATCCAAAAAACTTAAAATCAAACAGAAAGATTCTTCAACACTTTATGAAGCTTTATTTCATGAAATCACAGATATTCTTGCAAGAGGAGATTCCGTTCAAATTTCAGGATTCGGATCATTTGAAGTCCAGAAGCTTGAAAAAAGAAAAGGCTTCAATCCTCTGATTGAAAAATGGATGATGCTGCCTCCAAAACAAAAGCCGCATTTCACGCCTTCTGAGAATCTGAAAAAAAGGATCAATTCATGATCAAAAAAGGAAAAACTGTTAAAATTGATTCTATCGTAAAAAAAATCTCCAAACAAACCGGTCAGACTGAAGCGAGAACCAAAAAATTTATGGAGATCTTTTTTGATG
The DNA here is from genome assembly GCA_029880625.1 of Spirochaetia bacterium. GTDB lineage: Bacteria > Spirochaetota > Leptospiria > Leptospirales > Leptonemataceae > JAOUOA01. The sequence goes on along the minus strand of JAOUOA010000077.1, from coordinate 4,361 downwards.
AAATCGGCGAAGGGCTTTCAAATGAAGATCGGATCAGCCTGTCGGGTTTCGGTATTTTTAAAAAGAAATATACGGAAGCCCGAACCGGATACAATCCCGCGAAAAAAAAGAAGATGAAGATCAAGGCTCATAACAGAGCTCTATTTTCGCCTTCATCATCTCTTGCAAATACAGTAAACCGGAAATACCGCCATTTAAAACCCAATGTAATCGACGAAATGAAGCTTATAACGGGACTTTCCCGAAGCGCCGGCCAATCAGCGCTGACCCCGGCAAGAAAAAAAGCGCGTAAAAGAGCTAAAATCACTCTTGCTGCTCTTTTTGTCCTTGTGATTTTATTTTTTGTCTCTGTAATTTCCATACCTTCTTTATTTAAAGAAAGCGATGCACAGGCAGTTCAGTTTGTTACAGAATTAAATGAAATGATGGGATTAAAAAGCGTTTCGGACAAACTTGCCATTCCTACAATTAATGAAACCCTCCTGGGCAGATATATTTTCAAAACCCGGCAGAATCTTTCATTAAACAGAAAAATCATCAAGACACATACAGTCCGGCAGGGCGACAGCATTTATTCCATTGCAAATCAGTATTACGGCAATAAATTCCTGTGGCCGGACCTTTACTACACCAATAAAAGCCGTTTTGAAGATCCCGATCTTCTCATGATCGGCGATAAAATCCATGTATATGAAAAGCTGGGGGATCCAAAAAATCTTGCTCCTGAAAAAAAACGTCAACTTGTCCAGGCCTACATTACCATGTACAGAGTATCAAGGGCTTTGGGCGAAAAAGAAATTGCAACCGAAAAGCCAGGGCTGATGCAAAAAGGAAAAAAGCGAATTGAGGAAAGCAGATGGACGCTTTATACAGCCCTCAGGTACGATCATAATCTTCTGGATACATACGAAGATGCAATTTATCCGGAAGACAACGATATTGTAGATGATTTTATTGATCGATTCGGCTACGGCGACGGCTCTAAAAAATCATTCTGGGATATTTTTTAAAATATTTTAAGAGTAAAAACATTTTTAATTCTGCACGAAGGAGAACCATTCCCGGATTTCTTTTTACAGAAATATTTATGAATCATCTGTTTCCAAAGTTTGACCCACTCATCCGGCTGAGCCTCAAGGAGCCAGATCGAACTTACATTCCATAAGTTCCAGACTTTTAATTCGGGAACGTCAGAAAAATAAAGTTCAACTGCAGTAAATCAACAGTCAGAATTTTATTCAATTCAAAAAACCATGTATAAATCTTAACGGTTTTTCATCCATTGAAATAGCCAGAGAAATAAAGTAAACAGCACACTTAAAAGAATGCTCGTAACGACCGGAAAGTGAAATGAAAAATTATCTTTTTTAATATGGATATCGCCGGGAAGATTTCCCAGAAACGGAAGTCTTGGGAAAAGAAAAAATCCTGCGCCTAAGATTATAAGCACAACACCTGCAACAATAAAAAGTTTTGCAATATCTTCAGAAGGCATTTTGAATCCTTCAGGATAAAGTTTTTACCGAACACAAAAAAACAACTGATTTTTTTATAATTATATAAAAGAAGCATTATTTTTTAGACAGATGCCGTAAAAAAACAGGAAATTGAATGACAGAATTAATAGTGAAAGCAGGATGTTAATCTATACGAAATACAGAAACCGGCACCATGAAGAATTCAGGAGAAAATTTATGTATGTTACAGTCGTATTTGTAAAAGTAAAAAAGGAAAAGATTCTGGATTTTATACAAGCAACTAAAATCAACCATGAATCTTCCGTTAAAGAAAACGGAAACAGACGATTTGATATCCTGCAGCTTTCAGAAGATGATTCTAAATTTATTTTATACGAAGCTTATTCAGACGAAACTGAAGCAAAAAAGCATAAAGAAACTTCTCACTATTTAAAGTGGCGCGATACCGTTTCTGACTGGATGGATGAACCCAGAAAAGGAATCGTTTACAAAGGGCTGTTTCCGGAATGAAATTTCAGATTGAACATAAATTTAAAAAAGAATTTTTCTTATGGGACTTTCAAAAAACACTTCTCCAGGGAAAAATTGCCTATCCTGTAGGACTTGTATGCTACGTTGTCCTGGGAATCATTGATTACTGGTTTCTTGAACCTGAGCTGACACAGACCATCTGGAACTGGAGATTATTATTTATCTCTTTTTCCACAATAGCCTACATTGCTGGATTTTTTACATTCTTAAAAAAATACCACAAGGAATTTATCGCCTTTATCGGAATCAATTCCGGAATCAGTATCATTGTTGTTTCGTCATACATGCATTTTGAAATTCTTCCTTACTATTACCCTGTTTTAATGCTGATTACATTCTGGACCTATAATTTTTCAGGAACTAAATTTACATATGCGCTCATTGTCGACATTTCGATTATAATTTTGTATAATATTTCAGAATACAATGCAGATCTTCCTCTGGACCATTTATTAACACATAATTTTTTTCTCCTATCAGCCAATCTGATCGGTGGAAGCGCGGGATTTATGGCAGAGCGAAACAGGTTCAGTCTCTTTATAAATGAGAATAATCTTCAACATGAAAAAGAAAAACACCTTCATTCGTCTCTCCATGATCCTCTGACAGATCTTCCCAATCGAATTCTTTTAAAAGACCGGCTGGAAGAAGCTCTGCAGGAATCCATAAAGAAAAATTATGTTTCGGCATTTTACTTTATTGATCTTGATGAATTCAAACCTGTAAACGACAATTACGGACATCAGATGGGAGACTGCGTTCTGAAGGAAATTGCCCAGCGTCTACGCCTTCACTTACGCGAAAAAGATACAATTTCCCGCATATCAGGCGATGAGTTTGCCCTGATTGCAGTTGACATTAAAAACAAAGAAAATGCAGAAACCATTGCAGAAAAAATCATGGAAAATATAATCCATCCAGTTAAGTGCGGTTCGAATCAAATTCATGTTGGAGCAAGCATCGGGATTCTGCTATTTCCCGACAACAATCTGACTGCAGACGAAATCTGGATCAAAGCAGACAAAAATATGTATAAAGCAAAAGATGCCGGAAAAAATCAATATTCCTTTTCACCGGCTGAAAACGCATAACTTCTTATAATTTACTTAAATTTTTCATAAATTCGAATTGAATCGTAATCCCATTCTGTATTCATTGGGCGTCAGTCCCGTCACTTCTTTAAATGATCTGTTGAACGCTGATTTAGACTGAAATCCGGTTTCAAATGCAATGGTGATAAATTTTTTTTCTGGATTTTCTTTTATTAACTGAATAGATTCTTCGACTCTGTATTTTTTGACAAGATCCGGAAATGAAACACCCATATGTTTATTCAAAAGCTCGGTAAGATGATGCGTCTTTATATCCAGAGCAGACGCAAGCTGAGAGGCACGCAGGTCTTCTAGAAGAAATAATTTGTCCTCCATCATGACTTTATTCAGTCTTGAAATATGGTCCTGAATGCGATCCTGTTTTAAATAAATGGTTTTCTTTTTTTCAGCACAGGCAGTCGAAGTAGAATTGTGCTTGAGACCTGATGCTATCTGCGTTTCAGCAGAATGTTGCGGCTCATCCTGAAGAATATTTTTGTCATGGATTTTGTTATACGGCATCATCTGGATTTCATTATCAATCTTTATGCCTGATATGAGGACTGTCGATCCTTTACTGAAAGAACTTGCCGTTTCATTTCTCCAGATTTTATGCACCACAGAAATATAAATTAAATCCAGCGGCGTTAGTATGAGTATAATTGCAGCAGCAAACTGGTTAATGGAAAAAATATTTAAATTATGAATGTGCATGATCCCCATAAAAAGCATCATAAAAAATGTTGGAAGTGCAGTAAGCTTCGAAGATCTGGAACCTTTCAATGCAGCGGCGATACTGAAAATGGTAAACAGAATTAAAGTGATCAAACTGGTAAGATGTGTCAGGAAAAACACAGTATCAAAACTGATAAAAATCTGCAGTACAAAAAGCGCAAATAATGAATAAACCAATATTTGCAGGATTCTTCCCGGTACAGGCAGTGTTTTTTCAATCTGCATTAATTTGCAAATGTACTGGAGCCCAAAAAATACTGTAAGGGGCAGAATTGAATATAATATATTCAGTGTTATTTGAGGATCAAAAAAGCTCAGCATTTCCAGAGCGCTTCCGCGATGACCGAAAAAAAGCATCCATATTCCAAGCATGGAAAGGCTGTAAAGGAGATAGATGGAATTTCTTAAAAATATAAAATTATAAAATGATATGGAAATCATAATCCACATCAATGAAGTAGAAAATATTTGAATAAAATTTCTAATTTTAATAAATTTATTCAGTCCCTGCTGATTAAAAAGCTTC
>JAOUOA010000588.1 GCA_029880625.1 Spirochaetia bacterium | reverse complement strand
ATTTATATTCTGTGGGTGACAGACCGGTTATTTTCTTAAAAGCACTGTTAAAAACAGATTTAGAGTGAAACCCCGATTCATAAACAACATCAATAATCTTTTTTTCTGAATCATTATCCATTATACTTTTAGCCCTGTCTATTCTGATCTGATTCAGCATATGAATAAAAGAAACATTCAGATGTACATTTAAAAGCTCCTGTAGGTGGTGAGGCTTGATACCCATAGCTGCCGCCACCTGTGAGATCCGTAAATCCTCCAGCATAAAAAGCTCTTCTTCTATCATAACAATGTTCAATACCTTTTTTAAGCCTTCAATCTGATCAGGTTTGAGATAGAGTTTCTTCGCTGATTTTTCATTGACCGATGAGTTTTCACGAACATCATGATCCTCCCTTTCCAGGTTTTTAATGTTTCTGATATCAAGGATATTTTTGACTCGTGCCCTCATCACACCCGGGCGGATGGGTTTAATTATATAATCAGCTGCGCCGAGGATGAGACCTTTTTCTTCGTTGTAGTCTTCACTCAGATGTGAAACAAAAATAACAGGAATATGTTTTGTTTTATTGTCTTTTTTAAGATTTTCAATACATTCATAGCCGTTCATAACAGGCATTTCTATATCCAGAAGAATAAGATCCGGAGAATTTTCCGAAGCGGAACGGATTCCTTCCAGACCGTTTTTGGCAATAGAGACCTCAAAATCCTCTGAGAATATCTTTTCCATTACGATCTGACCAAGAGGATCATCATCTACGACCAAAATTCGAGGAAGCAATGATTTATTTTCTGTATTCAGCATGAACAAAACTTGAAACAGACTTATTTTTCAGTATATGCCTTATTTTTCATTAACAATTTTTAATAATATTTTTATTGGCAGAAGATTCCGCAGCCCGGTCAAAATAAAGATGTCTGACTTGTGAAAATCACTGCAGTATCCCTTAAATATGGTAAAGTCACAATTTGCACAAAGATTAAGGGCTGATATTAAACAGTAAATGAATATTTCTTAGAAGAAGAGTAAATTCTAACTTTAATTTAAGCTCTTCACGGATAGTGTATAAATACTAATTTTGCAGCCTTACTTTAAGAACCGTAAAAATATTAATGCTGATTTTTCTTGATACTATGCAGGCTTTAAAATCACTTAAGAAACCAGTAATTTATTTAAAATGCATTACATAATCTCCACTATGTATTAAAGATTTAATTAAGATGCTTACCTTTTGATAAAAAACAATAATTTTCAAAATCATATATTTTTTAATGATGCGGCAGATATCAAAAGCAGCAAAACTGATGTGATTTTTTATTGCTTTGTATTATTAAGATAAATTCGCCTTTTTCCAATTAATCATTATGTTTTAAAAGAAAAAGTTTCATTTTTCCTTTTCCTTTTATTTCCAGAATGCCTCGATAATCAAAATCAAAAAGAATTTTGGACTGATTGTATGTTGATTCTGACACCTGAATTCTTCCAGGAATGCCGTTGGACTCCATACGTGATGCAACATTAACCGTATCACCCCATACATCATAAACAAATTTTTTATGCCCCAGCACTCCTGCTATAACGGAGCCTGAACTGATGCCTACACGCATTTCTATTTGATAATTATTTTTTTCATTGATTTCTTTGGATGTTTTAAGCATATCTTTTGCAAGGTAAATCATTTTTTCAGCATGATTTTCTGCTGTTACAGGAATTCCTGAAGCGACCATATATGCATCGCCAATCGTTTTTATTTTTTCTACATTATGAGCTACAACCAGATCATCAAATGCATGGAAGTAATCATTCAGCATATCAACCAGCCATTCTGGCGATTTATCTGCTGAAAGCTTGCTAAAACCAACCATATCAGCAAAAAGGATAGAAACATTAGAAAAGCTTTCAGCAATTACTTTTTGCTCGACCTTTAATTGATCCGCAACATGCAGGGGAAGAATATTAAGAAGCAATTCTTCAGATCGATCTCTTTCTTTCTGTAGTTTCTGATTAACTTTTTTTGTTTCCTGGAAAAAGATGAATATTGTCCCGCAGGTTATGACGGACATTCCTATTGTTGAAGCTCTGTGAAACCAGATGTAATACTCGTTGGGAAGTTGAATGATGTATTTACTTTTCACTCCACTATATTCAATATACGCAAAAAATGTAACGCAAAATATATTGATGAATATAAGCCAAAATTTATCTTTTTCTGACAATAACAAAAAGCTTAGCGCTGCAATTGCAATTAAGTAGTAATGCATTCCTGATTCAGTTTTCAGAAAATAAAGGCTTAACAAACCTATATGTAAACCGGTAATAAAACCAATTAAAATTGCCGCAATTCGATTTCGCCCCCTCCAGATTAAAATAATTAT
>JAOUOA010000587.1 GCA_029880625.1 Spirochaetia bacterium | reverse complement strand
TTTTTCCGTAAGTCTTCCGTTATTGCTTCTTCTGACATCCATTTTGTTTCGTCTTCCTTTGGTCTGCACAACAATGCTTTTTGAGGGAAGAAATAAACCTGCGACATTCACAGCCTCATCCAGAAAGCCTCCAGGATTATCCCGAAGATCAATTACCAGTCCGTCAAGATCGCCGTTTTTTTTAGTCAGTTTTTCATATTCATCCTTAACGGCTTCAGACGTTTCCTGGCCTTTATAAAGGAATGAAGAAATTTTAATTACACCGTATTTTGTTCCGGGATACATATACGAGCTTACAGCAAGCTGTTTAATTACATTTCTTTTGATGGGGATGGAAAGCATATCTCCGCCCTGGGTGGTGCGCTCAACTTCCAGAACCACGACAGTATCCCTCTTCCCGCGAATCATACGAACAACATCGGAAAGCGGCAGACCTTCAATTGCTTTTTTGTCTACACGGCGGATAATATCTCCGGCTCTGAGACCTGCCTTCAATGCTGGCGAATTCGCAAGAGGCGTTTCTACGATTACATCCTGAGTTCCGCCGCCGCGAAGCATGGCGCCTATGCCTTCAAAAGAGGAATCCTCGGATTCTGATCTTATTTTATCCCATGCTTCCATATCCAGAACACTGCTATGAGGGTCCATGGATTGTAAAAAACCGTTAACAGCGGCAAAATAAACATGGTTCATTCCGAAAGGGCTTTCCTTAAACGGATCAGCGCCCTTGAATGTTTTTGGAAGAGTGCTGTATTTCTCGTTATTGCTGTCAATCCATGAGATGATTCGGTCAAAGTCATTTCTTGAAAAACCGGTTCGGTCCCATTCCTTTTCGATAATTTTCGTTTCTTCCCGAAACTCTTCGCGGTTTTTTTCAAGTTCCTGCAGCTTCTGTTGAGCTGTCATTTTATTTCTTCGGGCCTTCTCAATCTTTTCTCGAATCTTAAAAGCCTTGTCCATGGCAATATAATCCGGTACAAGAATGACAAAAGGATCGTCATTGGATATATATACAATCTTCCCGGGGACCACCCTTTCTTTTTTCTGTAAAGTATCTCGTTTCTCGTAAAAATTTCTGGGATAAATCATCAACGGATAGGGTAAAGACTGAAGGGCCGCTTCTGCTGCGCCCACATAACAGCGGCTGAGTCGCACACTTCCCGGATCAATATAATTCTGCAGCGCAAGGTGTGTAATTGAATCAAAACTGACTCGATTAAATTTTTTAGGTACAGAACGGCTCTGGGCCTGCTCAAGACCGCAAAATGATATATAAAATAAGGCAAAAAATAATATGTAAATTGGGGAAAACCTGATCACGGCTTTTCCTCCTTCCTTCAGTTTTTTCATTACAGAGTTCACAAAGGGATGATACCCTGAAAAGTCATTCTCCTGTCGACATTTTTATCATTGGATGCAGGACAGAACAAGAAAGATTTTATTTTACTGAACGATTCAACAAAAATAATGAATCCTTTATCTATAAGCTGTCTTTTATTATCTGTAAAATCCACATCTGAGTTTAGCTCCTTCAGAGCTCACTGTTATATGCTATAACCGATTCACAGAAATACTTCCAATTTCTGATCATAAGAATTCCTTAATACAGAGTGGACTGAAAAATCTTGAAAATAATCATCTGCACTACTTTTGACGGATTATGACGTATAAAGGTTCTTAATTTGAATTTTTTCCTGCGCTTTTAAAAGTTCCGGCAGTTAAAGTTTGAATTTTCAACTTTTACACCCCGATAATTTTCTTATGAAAAAAGAAAAAGATCAGGTTACAAAAGAAAATACAGAGAAAGTTGTAGATCTCAATCTTTACAGAATTAAAAAAAGTCTGAAGTCTGAAGGCTTCGAAGTCGTAACAGACGAAAATGGAAAATTAAAACTCGTACTTCGCATTCATGAAGTGTAATTAAAAAATATCAGAAAGACCGCTTTCATATTTTTTTCTTACATCATTTCCTGAAATTTTAAACAGACCGAAATCAAAAATACCGTCATCTGTTACCTTGCCAAGTTCCACAAGATCAACTCCCATCCTTTCCGCCATTGTCTGAATCTCAGGCAGATTTTCCGGATCAGCAGAAATAATATAACTTCCGTTTGTCTCACCGAAAAACAAAAGGTCCTTCCTTCCGAGAAAATCAATGCCTCCCATAATAAAATCATTGTTAACGGTAAAACCGGGAAGGAAATCTGAATTCTCACCGAAAGCAGCCTTGATCATGGAAACAGAAAATCCCCCGATTGAGATATCCTTTACTGACTTGAGAAGATTCGATGCATTAGAGTTCAGGATAAATTCTATAAGAGATTTTTCATTGCGAAGATCCAGTTCAGGCTGTTCTCCTTCTGCAATACCATGTTTCCAGGA
>JAOUOA010000586.1 GCA_029880625.1 Spirochaetia bacterium | reverse complement strand
AAAATCCAATGGGAAATCTTTAAATACCCATTTTACTTTATCTCCATATTTTTCACGTATCTGCATGGATACTTTTTGTGCTTTCTGACAGAAAGGACATTCATAATCCGAAAATTCTACGATCACAATTTTCCCATCGGGATTTCCTCTGAAAGGATCTCCGTCAATTTTTACATCGACTCTTTTAATTTCTGTTTTATAAACAACTTTGTAATTATATTTTTTTTTCAGTTTGCTGATTTCTTCCTGAATCACTTCCGATGCTTTTTCTCTTTTTAAATATTCAATAATTTGCTGATTCAGTATTTCCCGGTCTGTATCTGGAACTCTTCCTGAATTTTTAAGGCTGAGGTAGACTTGATTGATTTCTTCCGGTGAAGGGGCAGGAATTTGAGTATAAAAATCCTGCATATACTGTTCAGGAGTCTTGCCTTTTTCTTTTGATTCAATTTCAACCATTTTCTGGACGGCAAGATCTTTCAGTGATGAAACGACACGATTGTCATAATCTTTTTTTATTTGTTCATATTGTTCGGGAGAATTTTCTTTTAAATCGTTAACTGTAATTTTTTTTCCGTCTACAACCAGATAAGGAGTATCATCTGTCTGGCATCCTGTGGATACAATGACAGAGAAAGTTAATACGATAACAGTAGAAATTATACTTTTCATTAAAACCTCTATTTTTACATAAAAAACGAATGAGTAAGATTTAACCAAATTTATTTACAGTGTGTATTGATATACCTAAATTTTTTAAAATATATTAATTTTCGCAGGAAGCAGCTGCCGGAAGGTTTTCATTTATGATCAGCCCTGTATAATCCGGTTCTGTAAATTTTACAGAATCAGTATTCTGATTCAGCTGAAGATCTCTGTTTACGATTGATTTTATATTATGGATCAATTCGTTTTTAATATTTTGAGGAAAATATACAAGAATTCCTGGCCCTGAACCTGAAATTGTAGTTCCATGACATCCTAAATCTTTAAGGCTTTTTTGAAGCTTAAAATATCCAGGAATGTTTTTTGATCTGTAAGGTTCATGAATTCTGTCCAGATGAATTGCCTGAAGAAGATCATCCTGATTTCCTGTATTCAGGTATTCCATCCAATGAATGGTTCCTTTCAAATTTGAAATAATATCATTCATTCCGTACTTTTTAGGAAGTTTTGATCTGCTTTTTTTTGTGGAGACACGGTAATGGGGAATAATCACTGCAAGACCCAGATCTTGAGGAAGGCTTTTTTTAATATAACGAATTTTTCCATCAGACTGAAGTGAACTGAATATAAAACCACCCAGTCTTGCCGGACAAACATTATCAGGATGGCCTTCAAGTTCTGTCAGGATTTCAAGTTCTTCCTGTAAAGATAGGGCAGCGGATTGGTTTTTTTTTAGAAAATAGGATCCAGCAGCTACTCCGGCAACAAGAGCGCTTGCAGATGAACCAAATCCAGAAGAAGTTGGAAGATCAGATGTATACAGCATCTGCATGCCAGGACTTTCTCTTTTTCCAAGAGTTCGTAAAAAAGCTTTCCTTACGAGATTGCTTTTTTCTGGAATATCAATTTTTTGTCTGTTATTGAGATCAAAAATTTCAAATTTATTTTCATACTGAAATGAAATTTGAAATGTACTGTATGCTTGCAGAGCCAGGCCAAATAAATCAAATCCTGGGCCGAGATTTGCACTTGTTGCTGGAACTTTAAGAGTAATATTGTCTGGTAAAATCACGATTCAGTACAATTTTTCTTCAATCCATAATACAGCTGCCGTTAAACTTAGCACCGGATTCAGTGATTAGATGGGGCGTTCGAATATCTCCGTAAAGTCTTGCATTTTTCATTAATCGAATTTCTTTTCCGGCAATAACATTTCCTTTGAGACTGCCTTCTACTGTGATGTTCATTACTTCAATATCAGCTTCAACCTGTGCCTGATGTCCTATAATCAGATCTCCGGAACTCTGGATTTGTCCTCTGAATTTTCCATTAAGCTTAAATACATTTTTAAAATGAATTTTCCCTCTGAAAATAATATCTTCACCGATGATTGAATCCTGATTCATATCCATGAAATGAGAAAAATGGACAATTCCTCCTGACGTCAAGATGAAAATCTAATTTTTTCATTCAAAAAAAACATAAATTACCCGTTATTGATCATGTAAGAATATTTATGAAATATCAGATTTTACCGTGAAACAGGATTCACATGCATCGGTATGCTTTTTGAAATGAAGCACGTAATTGAATTTATCATTTTGATATCAAGATTCGCTTCATTATTTTTTCAAATCAGGTATTTTTTAAGGTGAGTCAAAAGGAAAATTATGAATTTATTTGATAGAAATCTACTGGAAAGACACTGGAAATCAGGAG
>JAOUOA010000585.1 GCA_029880625.1 Spirochaetia bacterium | reverse complement strand
TACTCCATATTTTTTCTGTGATTATTTTCCTTTTGAATCTTTACGGACAGCTTTGGATTTTGTTTGAAAGTCTTTATGGTCAATATGTGAAAATTCTATGGCTGTCCGGAGCTTTTATTATTATTTTTTCCAGTCAGTTTGTGAGGCATTTTCTCAGAATTAAAGATTTTTCACCTAAATTGGACAGGCTGATGTCGTCGCTTGTTTTACTTGGATTTGCGCTTTTTGTATCTGGCCTTTTCGAATTTTATACATTTGCAAATTATACCGCACGTTTAACAGCTCTGATTCTGCCGCTCATATATGTGGCGGCTGGAATTCAGGCAAGCCGAAAAGGATTTAAATCTGCAGGTCTGCTTTTTATTTCATGGATCATGATTTCAGTTGCCTTTTGCGGCCTTGCCGCAAAAGGATTGGAACTTCCAATGATTCACTATCTTTCTTTGGTCAGTCTGCCTGCGGCTTTTGCCATTGAATCGGTTCTTTATTCAATTGCACTTGCAAATCAACTTCGGATCCTTCAAGAGGAAAAAGAAGAAGCGATCCAGTACGGCAAGCGTTTTGAAGAAATGAGTTATACCGATCCCCTGACAGGATTTTTTAACAGAAGATATTTCGAAAGCAAGCTTCAGGCTGAAATTCTCCATTCAAAGCTTATGAACCGGCCCCTGGGACTGATCCTTCTTGATTTTGATAATTTTAAAATGATCAATGATACATACGGACATGCTCAGGGTGACGAAGTACTGAAGCAGCTTTCAAAAACTCTGCTGGAAAATAAGCGCAGAGAGGATACGTTCTGCAGGTACGGAGGAGAAGAATTTGCATGTCTTCTTCCCGGGTCTGATCTGCAGGCAAGCGCAAATATTGCAGAAAAAATGAGAAAAAAATGCGAATCAATTATTTTTACGCCCAAAGCATTTATCCATTTCAAAGTAACTGTGAGCGCCGGCGTCACGACATTCTATCCTGAAGATACGGATGATACACTTCTTGAAAGGGCTGACCGCCTTATGTATAAAGCAAAAGAATCCGGAAAAAATACTGTGGTGACCGATCAGGTAGAACCGCAGGAATGATCAATCATTGATATAAAGCGGAAGCGTAATTGTAAAAGTACTGCCCTCATTGAATTTGCTTTTGACAGAAATGTCGCCTTTCATCATTACGGCCAGGTCGCGCGAAATCATCAGTCCGATTCCTGTTCCTTCAATATGTTCGGAAATGCCGAGACGTTGAAAAGGGGTAAATAAATCTGAAATATTTTCTTCCGGAATGCCGATTCCTGTATCCTGAATCTCGATTTTGATGTTTTTGTGATCGGACTTGCAGGAAATTAGAATTTCCCCATTATCCCGGTTGTATTTAACTGCATTGGATAGAAGATTTAAAATCAGCTGTTTGGTGCGTGTGTAATCAGCATATACAAGAATTTCTTCGCAGGATAGGGCATTGTATTCAAGTTTCACATTTCTCAGGGTAAGGGAATGTTTTATCAATGTGGTGCATTCGCGAATGATGTTTGAAATCCGAAGCTTCCCGCGTTCCAGTTTTATATTTCCTGTTTCAATTTTTGCCATATCCAGCAGTTCGTCAATCAGAGCAAGCAGGTGACTGCCTGCATTTTTAATTTCCAGGATTCCTTTTTTATCCATTTCGTCGATCTGGAGTTTTTTCATGGATAGAAGCTGTGCAAAACCGATGATTGCATTCAGAGGAGTCCGCAATTCATGGCTCATGTTGGAAAGAAATGTAGATTTTGCAAGATTTGCAGCCTCAGCAGCATCTTTGGAGGCCAGAATCTGCTGTTCCAGTTTTTTCCTTTCAGAAATATCTGAAAAAATAATTGCAATTTGGTTTTTGCGTACCTGAAATACGCTGATTTCATAGATCCCGTTGATATTGTCTGAGTGGTAATGAATTTCTCTTTGATCCCATTGCGCAGTTTCTGTTGCAATTCGTCGAAATAGATCCGGGATGTCTGTTCCTGAAAGTGCGGGAAAGACTGTTTCAAGTTCCTTCGCCATAAATGTCTGACATCCATGACTTAAAATCTTTTCTGCTGCAATATTAAAACCGGAAAATAAAAGCCTGTCGTCTGTTGTAAGATCAAATAAAAATATACCCATAGGTGTTGCGTCAAAGAGGTTGTGAAGGCTTAACTCGGTATCCTGTATTTTTCGGTCATCTTGAATGGATTTAAACCGCAGTTTAATATTTTCCATCAATCTGCTGTGCATGACAAGTCCCGAGGAAAGGATGACGATATAAAACATAACAACCATTGCCGACATGGCATTATAAATTTCTTTATTGTAGCTGAGAAATACCAGAGTTAATGTAAAAAGAATGATGGAAAGATAAGCAGAAAAAATTTTTATACTGTGAGACA
>JAOUOA010000076.1 GCA_029880625.1 Spirochaetia bacterium | reverse complement strand
CAACATCCAGGATGCCCTTCAGAAAGGGATTCGGGTTGTACCGGTTGATATAGACAACCAGATGAAGGAAGCCTACCTGGATTATGCCATGAGCGTAATTGTAGGCCGGGCCCTGCCCGATGTCCGCGACGGATTAAAACCCGTCCACAGAAGAATTCTTTATGCCATGTTTGACAGAGCCTGGAGGCATGACCGACCCTATGTAAAATGCGCAAAAATTGTCGGTGAAGTAATCGGTAATTTTCATCCTCACGGAGATTCCGCTGTTTACGACACTCTCGTCCGCATGGCCCAGGAATTTGCCATGCGCGTTCCCCTCATTGACGGTCAGGGAAACTTCGGTTCCATTGACGGAGACAATGCCGCCGCTTATAGATATACAGAAGCAAGGCTTACGCGAATTGCAGAAGAGCTTCTTCGCGACATTGATAAAAATACGGTAGATTTCAGCCCCAACTTTGACGATACCAAAAAAGAACCGCGGGTTCTTCCAGCGGCATATCCCAATCTTCTTGTAAACGGCTCCAGCGGCATTGCTGTCGGGATGGCGACAAATATTCCTCCGCACAATCCGGGCGAAGTAATCAGCGCCGCTCTTGCTTTAATTGAAAATCCCGATATCTCAATTCAGGATCTCATTCAGATCATGCCCGCTCCCGATTTTCCTACCGGAGGAATCATCATTGGCGGCGAAGGACTTAAATCTGCCTATACAACGGGAAGAGGGTCTTTCCGAATCCGGGCCAAAACAGATATTGAAACTTCGAAAAAAAACCGGGATATGATCGTCGTCACGGAAATTCCCTACCAGGTGAACAAAAAGAATCTCCTTGAAAAAATTGCCGATCTCGTAAACAACAAGGCCATTGAAGGCGTGGCAGACATTCGCGATCTTTCTGACAGACACGGCATACGGATTGAGATTGAACTCAAAAAAGAAACCAATGCGCAGGTTGTCCTGAACCAGCTCTACAAACAGACTCAGCTTCAAATCAGCTATGGAATCATTATGCTTGCCCTTGTCAAAGGACAGCCCAGAGTTCTCGATATAAAATCCATTCTTCAGGAATATGTAGCCCACAGAAAAGAAGTCATTATCCGACGGACTGCTTATGAACTGGACCAGGCAGAGAAAAGAGCCCACATATTGGAAGGCCTTAAAATCGCTCTCGATTTTATTGACGAAGTCATTAAAATTATCCGTGGATCAAAAACCGTAGACGAAGCAAGAACTTCTCTTATCAGCAGATTTTCTCTTACAGAGATTCAGGCCAATGCGATTCTCGACATGAGACTGCAGAAGCTGACCAGTCTTGAATCAAACAAAATCATTGAAGAACTCGAAGGCCTGAGAACAAGAATTATCGACTACAAAGAAATTCTTGGAAGCGATCACCGGCAGTATGAAATTGTATCATCAGAATTAAAAGAAATCCATAAAGTTTATTCAGCAGCAAGAAACACTGAAGTAGATCACAGCTCAATGGATACAACGAATTTTGACGTCATGGAGCTTATACATGAAGAAGAAACTGTAATCACTGTCAGCGAAGACGGATTCATAAAAAGAACGGCGCTTGATGCTTTCCGAAGACAGCGTAGAGGCGGAAAGGGAGTAAAAGGAGCCTCCGGAAAAAAAGAAGATCTTATCAAAATGATGTCGCTTGCCTCAACGCATGACAACCTTCTTCTTTTCAGCAACAAAGGGAAAATTTTTGCGCTCAAAGTTCACGAGATTCTTGAATCAGGGCGCGACACCCGAGGAAAATCTCTCAAAGGAATTCTGAATCTTGCTCAGGACGAAAAAATTACAGCTCTCTGTACTTTCCGCGAATTTACAGACGAGCTGGCTCTCATTATGGTCAGTAGAGACGGAATTCTGAAAAAATCTAGCCTGGATCTTTTCCGCTCTGTTAAAAAGGGCGGAATTATCGCCATCAACCTGCGAAAGGAAGACGAACTGATTGACGTCAGGCTGGTAAGGCCAAATGACGATATTCTCATTGCTTCTCGCATGGGCCTTGCTCTGCGCACAAACCTGTCTAAAATGAAAAGTCAGGGGCGGACTGCATCCGGCATTATTGGAATGAGGCTTGGAGAAAACGACGCCGTAATTGGGATGGATGTCGCCCGGGAAGGAACCTCCCTTCTTGTCATATCCGAGAAGGGTTTCGGCAAAAGAATGGATTATTCAAATTTTGCGGCAAAAGGGCGGGGCGGAAAGGGCATGACCTATATAAAAATTTCTGAGAAAAATGGTCCTGCTGTCTCAATCTGTTCTGTAAAGGATAATGACGATGTAATCATTGTTGCAGAAAGCGGCATGACTATCCGTCTCAGTGCCAGCGAAATTTCGCTAATAGGAAGAAGCACGGTAGGCGTAAGAATTGTTAATATTTCAGAAAATGACAAAGTCAGAGATGTCGCAATTATCAGCGATGAATAAAAAAATATTTTTCCAGGATCTTTTCAGGCCTTTATTTAATTACAAATTCCAATGCATTAAATTACTTTTTATTCGCCATAAAGATTTCATTCAGCCTCACCTGCGTGAGCCGCTTGAGAGAATCAATTTTTGCTTTATGCTTGATCAGAAGAGGATCGCTTCTCATCCGATCGTCCAGCTTTCGCATAGTATCCCTGATATACCGAATATCTTTTTCTTTTGCAATTCGCTTTGTTTTCACCAGATTGATCACAGTATCAAATTCATATTTACGAAAATGAATCCGCAGCAGAAATTCAACGCCGAATTTCTGGACAGCCTGCCCCCAGGATCCTGTAAGATCCATATCCTGAAGTTCCGCGGCGCCAGGCAAATCTACAGCTCTTTGCGATGCTTCTGCTGGTGGCGGTGAAACAGAAACGGATTGAGACGAACCGTCTTCTCCGGGAAAACCGTAATCGCCAAGATCAACATCAACCGATACCGCAGAATCCGGTTCTGGTGCCGCCTCGGTCTGAGAAGAATCGGAGGGGGCATCTGTCGCAGCAGGAGAGGCTCCTTCTTCATGAATATTTAAAAGATCATTTAACTGTCCAATTTTCCATGCTTCTGTATAATCCTCCGCGGATTCTACCAGAAGATTTTCATACTGCTGGAGCATTATTGAAGCATTGACTGCTTTTCCAAGAGGCGTATTATTATGGCGCCCCTGAGAAAGGACTTCTTTTATGACTTCGCCAGCAGGTTTTCTTTTATAGTTCTGCCCCTCATAGATAATTTCTATAGATCTTTTCAGATTTTCTTTAATCTTTATCACCATTGCATGTTCTGCAACGACATAGCCAAAAATCGGCTTTTCTTTTAAATTTTCATTTCCCTCTACAATCTTAAAAGAAAATATATAATGAGACTCCACAAGCATGTTTAGATATTTATTGGTATCATCTTTCGAAATTCCCATATCGCCCAGAAGTCGCTTATTAATATCATCGCTGCTGGGAATAGCATCGCCGTCTACCTCCTGGTTTCTACTGCGGATACGCTCCAGAATTTCCATAATAATTTTTTTGCTTGATTTTGGTTCTTTTGAGTCTGCCATTTTTTTTCTGCCTGAATTTTCTTTTACAAAATTCTTCTTGAATGGAATCGTTCAATCATATTTTCCAGATCTTTTTTTGTATCAACGCCTGGGAGGGAATCTTCAGCAACATAGACACCCATATCATAGTCATTTTCAAGAATTCTCAGTTGTTCTAGAGATTCTGTATCTTCAAGTCCGGATAACGGCAGACTGTTAAAATTCAAAAGAAAATTTTTTCTGTATGCATAAATTCCCAGATGAAGATAGACGTCCTGTTCGGTTTGTTTTCTTGGATAGGGAATCAACGAACGGGAGAAATACAGCGCCTTCCCTTTTTTTGAAAGCACAACTTTAACTCTGTCAGGAACAGTGCGGTCTTCATCGGAATGAAACGGTCTTGCTGCAGTTGCCGCATGCCATTGTGAATTTTCAATGAGGATTCTTCCCACGCCTTCAATCAATTCAGGTTCAATTCCAGGCTCATCGCCCTGAATATTGATATAAATATCAAAATCCGGATAATGAGACGCTGCCTCTACAAGACGGTCCGTTCCTGACTTGTGTGACGACGAAGTCATGATGCATTCGCCGCCAAATTCCTTTACGGCATCAAAGACTTTCTGATCGTCAACAGCAATAACAACTTTGCTGAGAATTTCACACTTTTTCGCAGATTCATAAACCCACTGAATCATGGGTTTTCCGCAAAGATCGGCGATTACCTTTCCCGGAAACCGTTCAGAGCTGTAGCGGGCCGGAATCACTCCTAAAATTTTTTCCATGTTGACCCAGTTGAACAAAAAATATTTAAACGTCAATACCGAATTTTTCTATAAGAGGGTCTTTTCTTCCGGCTTCCTGAAATCCTTTTAATCTTAAAAAACAGCTGTCGCACTTCAGGCAGGGCCGTCCGTCTTTCCCGGGACTGTAGCAACTTGTTGTATTTTCATATTTTACTCCAAGACGGAAGCCTTCCCTTATGATTTCTGCTTTTGACATTGACAGAATCGGGGTTTCAATATGAAAAGGATCCCCTTCCACTCCAGCTTTTGTTCCCAGATTGGCGGCTTTTTCAAAAGAAGAAAAAAACTCCGGTCTGCAGTCCGGGTAACCGGAATAATCGAGAGCGTTGGCGCCGATAAAGATATGCCGTGAATGAATTGACTCTGCAAGAGACAGCGCATGGGATAAAAAAAGCATATTTCGTGCAGGTACATAGGTTACGGGAATGCTTTCGTCTATGTTTCTGTTCTCGGGAACTTTAATTTCATCGTGAACCAGCGCCGTTCCGTGAAACAGATCGGAATCAATTTTAGCAATGCGGTGACTTTCGCATCCGGCTGACGAAGCAATTTTTTCAGCAAACTTCAGTTCAATTTTATGCCTCTGTCCGTAATCAAACGACAGCGCATGAAGAAGAAATCCTTTCTCTTTTGCGTAAAAAAGGACAGTTGCTGAATCCAGCCCTCCGCTGAGTAAAACAACGGCATGTTTCATCCTCTGTAGGAGCACCTTGCAGAACAAGTTTCATGAACAGTAATTTCCATTAAATCCGGAAGAGCAGGCTTGATTCTGTCCCAGAGCCACATGGCAATCATTTCACTTGTGGGATTTTCAAGGCCCTCAATTTCATTTAAATAATTGTGGTCCAGAATATCCAGAAGGGGTTTTACCACGGATGTGATATCGCCGAAATCAATCAGCCATCCAAGTTCTGCATCGACAGTTCCTTTCAGGCGGACTTCAAATTTAAATGAATGCCCGTGAAGACGGCTGCATTTATGATAGGGAGGTACCTTCGTCAAAAGATGGGCCGCCTCAAAACCGTATTTTTTTACAATTTCAACTTCCCTGGTTTTTCCTGACAGATTTTCTTGGGACATCAAACTCCTCTCTTTTCTCCCCAGATTATTTTATGGAGCTGAAGCATTAAACGGACATTTAAATTTTCTTTCAGAATCCATTCAGCAAGTTCTTCAGGGTGCAGTTTTCCATGTACGGGAGAAAATAAAAGACTGCAGACTTCATTTAATTTGTACCGATTGATCATCTCTGATGCAGAGTTAAAATCCTTTCTGTCAGAAATGACAAACTTAATTTCATCTGAAATTTTTAAAAAATTAAAATTTTGTTTTAGAAAATTCCTCTCTTCTCCTGAACCAGGAAGCTTCACATCCAGAACAATATGAACAGATTCCGGGATCTTTTCAATGGACCTGTGTCCGCCTGTTTCAAGAAGAATTTTTGACAATTTTCGATGAAGGGAAAGCTGATTGATAAGCTCCAGTACAGCTTTTTCCTGAATCAACGGTTCTCCTCCGGTAATTTGAATTAAGGGCACGCCTTCAGGAACCAATGACAAAAGATGATCCATTTCCAGTTTTTTCCCTTCTGAAAAAGCATATCCTGTATCGCAATAAGAGCATCTGAGATCACATCCGGATGTACGGATAAAAAAACAGGGAATTCCGCTATGGACTCCTTCACCCTGGAGAGACAGAAACATTTCTGAAATTTTAATGCTTTCCACTTTTTTCCCGGAATCGGCAGATTTTGTTTGTAAAACAGACATATAAGACGATTTTTTTCAGGCGGACAGCATTTCATTCATTTTTTTCTTGTACTTTTCCTGGGATTTCTTTAAAATGCCTCCGTGGCTGAAATTCTTTTAACAAATTCTACCGGCAGCAGACGTGGAAATTTTATTCAATATGAATATGGAGAGGATTTATTCGGCTATTTATATCTGGATATTGCCCGCCGCAAAAAACACCGGGCAAGAAAACTGAAAAGTATGCTTTTTCAAAATGCAAGGGACTTAATTGTCACGCTGGATCTGGAACTTTACAGAAAAGAAAACCTGAATTATATCCATGCAAATGAAATCTATTAACAGATTTTATATTATATGCATCAAAACTTTAAAATCTAAGATTTAGCAGATTGCGTTTTCAGAGGCAGGTAAAATGAATCTTTTAAAATCCATTTTACCTGCCCGGTCTTTCAGACAATCTCAGTCACTGAAATGTATCTTCAACCCGAACAGAAAGCCTGCCGCGCGATAAAAGAACTTCTAGAGACTGGCCTTTTGAAACATCTTCGCTGCTTTTTATTACTTTTTTATTGGAAGGATCCCGAATTACCGAATAGCCCCGTTTCAGGGTCGCTAAAGGACTGAATCCGCTCAGACGTTCTTCGGCAATGGAAAAACGTTTTTGAAAATCTGAAAGACGGCTTTTATAAAGCACGGGAAGAATATTGAATTTTTTCATATCTTCACGGGCATTTCTCAGAATACTCGCCGTTTCTTTTTTGAGATCCCGTGCTGCCAGATCGAGAGACTGCCGGTGGATGTCCAGCATGCTCTGGGGATGCTGAAAAATTCTGGATTTAAAAATACGAATCAGACGTTCCTTTTCTTTTTTATGATGATTTTTCAGAAGATGCCTGAGACGGTGTTCGTAATCATTGAGTTCGTCGATCAGATCTTCATAAACGGGAACCGCCATTTCTGCCGCCGCGCTCGGTGTTGCCGCATAGACATCGGCTGCAAGATCGCTTAAAGGATGATCTATTTCATGTCCGACTGCTGAAATGATGGGTATACGTGAATTAAAAAAAGCTCTTACTACAGATTCATCGTTAAAAGCAATTAAATCCTCAAATGAGCCCCCGCCTCTTCCTGCAATAATTACATCTACTCCGAACTGCGGATCATTCAATGATTCAATTGCCTCTATGATGGATTCGGGAGCGCCTTCGCCCTGAACCAGACAGGGCGCCAGCAGAATATTTACCGTTTCAAATCGTGAACGTGAAACTCGGATAATATCCTGAATGGCGGCTCCCGTCGGCGCTGTGGCAACGCCCAGAGTAAGAGGCAGAGCTGGAATTTCTTTTTTATGCTCTGATAAAAAAAGCCCTTCGCTGTTAAGCTTTTTTTTAAGCTGCTCTATCTTAAGGCGAAGAGCTCCTTCGCCGGAGGGTATAATCTGAACGACATTGAACTGATATGAGCCTCTGGGCATATAAACAGAAACTCCGCCTTTAGCGATTACCTGCATGCCGTTTTCAAGACGAAACCCCTTTAATTTCTGGTTTGCAGACTTAAAAAAAGTACAGCTGACTGCAGATGCATCGTCTTTCAGAGAAAAATAAATATGACCGCTTGTATGATAAGTTAAATTAGAAATTTCTCCTTCGATCCAGATGTTTTGAAGAGATCGTTCATTTTGAAGAATATCCCGGATCCGATGATTCAGGCGCTGGATGCTCCAGATATCTTCCGACTGCATGCTTTGTGAAGATCCTACCATTCTTTTATGCGTGATCGGAACCGGAATCCCAGATTTTATACATACCCCAGAGAGTTACAAATAAAGCCACAAAAACCGGCCCCAGAATGATGCCGCTGATTCCAAATTCTTTCAAACCGCCCACAATTGCAAAAAATAAAAAAACAGAATGCACGCCCAGTTTTGAATCCAGAAATTTCGGTTTAAAAATATTTTCCAGAAAAAGATACATCCCGAGTCCGTAGAATGCAATAAAAACAGCCAGACCGTATGAATTTTCAATAAAGGCGAGATAAAGCGAAGCTGGCAACCATACAACTGCAGTTCCGACAATCGGGATAAGCGAAAAAAAAGCAGCTATGGTTCCATAAATTACACTGCTCGGAATTCCCACGATAAAAAGTCCAAGGCCCAGCATCAAACCCTGAAGAAACGAAACAAAAACGCTTCCTTTCAATACCGCATAAATCATTTCACGCAGCCGCGTCATAAATTTCTTAATCACGCCCTCTGGAAAAGGAAGGACTTCCAGTGTTTTACTATAAAGAATCGGACCGTCACGAAACATAAAAAAGAGGAGGATCAGACCAAAAAAAATCATATCGGCAAGGCCGATGGCATACGCCATGCTCAGCTTGAAAAAAGAATATGCATCTTCAATCCAGAGTCCCAATTGCTCCGGGTCAAAAAATCTTCCGTATTTTTGAAGAAAGGACGAAAACGTTTCCAGCATTTCAATCCAGAAAAACTGTTCTGAAGTGACAATATCAATTAGAAAAGGAAATTGTTGTGCAAACGAATAAATACGGTCAAGCGAACTTACATCGCGGAGATTCAGAACAAAAATTACCGCTTCTTTAATAATATATCTGAGCAGAAAAAGAACCGGCCCCAGAATGACTGCAAGAACCAGAATCAGACTGACGGAAGCAGAAAGTGTTTTTTTTCCCTTAAAAATCTTTAAAAAATACTGATTTGGTTTTTCAAATCCAATATAAAGAATACCGGCGATAAAAAATGACCAGAGAAATGAACGATAGACAAGAAACGTCAGGAACCCGGCGCCCAGTAAAATACCTGTACTCAGATACTGCAGAATCTGGTCTCTTTTAAAAGACGGTATCTTTACCGATGCCAAGGATCAATCTCCTCCGAGACGTTTTACATAAACCTTGATGTCCGTTTTAGGGCCTGCCCTGAGAATTACCGTGATCAGCTTGCCGAAGGGAGATTCCGCCATAAGCAGAATTTCAGTTTCACTGCGGTGTGACTGAATAACACTCCATCCGTTTTCCCTGAACGAACGATTGTAATATTCTTCAACCTCATTGATGGAATCATCAGACTGAAGGAAAGCGGCGCCCTCAGGCGTTGCCAGAGCTTTTTCGCTTCGAAAAAGACCGGTCAGTAAATTATGCGATCCTTTGTAATATGCAAAAGCAGGAAATGTATCGGGAAGGCTATTGACTCCTCCGGTCAGCTCCAGATTTCGAATGCGGATCC
>JAOUOA010000584.1 GCA_029880625.1 Spirochaetia bacterium | reverse complement strand
TGAAACAAAACCGTTTTACACAGTTGTTTTTGTTGAGACATCTTCAATATTAAGATCATTCCAGTCTGCAAAACAGTCCAGAATTTTTCAGCTGTACATGGTGAACCCAAAAGGCGAAGTTCTGCTCCATTCCGATGAAGACATTCTCCGGTCTGAAAAAAATTTTTCTGATATACCCATTGTTTCGGGCATGATGGAAAACAAAATCATGTACGGCTCCAGAAAGTATTTTTATAATGGAATTGAATATCTCGGATCATTTAATGTTTTAAAAAAAGAAAATCTGGGTATCGTTTCAACTGCAAAATCTGATCTTGTTTACAGCGCTGTATATAAAATCCAAAGACAGAATATATTAATTCTCATTATAATTCTAACTCTTTCCTTTGTTCTTGTTTACTTTTATTCACGCACGATTACTTCTCCCATCATGAACCTCATGGGGGCAGTCATACAGCTGGAAGAAGGAGATTACGATTTAAAAATCAGGCCTGAATCAGGAGATGAGATTGGAATCCTTACAGCATCTTTCCTTTCAGCGGCAAACCGCTTAAAGGAAAGAAATCAGGTAAAACAGATCCTTGGAAAATTTGTAAACTTAAACCAGAAAATCACAGCCAAACTTCTTTCTGCTTCGCCTGAACACGGCGGAAATAAAAAAGAATGCACAATTTTATACGCAAACATCAGAAACTTCTCTGAGCTTTCTGAAACATACAGTGCGGACAGAATCGTTTCAATTTTAAATGACTATTACACAAAAATGGTAGACTGCATTTATAAAAACGACGGCATCGTGGATAAGTTTATCGGAAATTCATTTATGGCGCACTGGGGAGCTCTTTACAAAAGCGACAATGATCCTGTCAATGCAGTAAAAACGGCTCTCGAAATGCGAAATACGCTGATCCCCTACAATAGGAGATGTTCGGAACTCGGCAAACCGCAGTTCCGCTTCGGCTGCGGAATCAATACCGGCGATGCCATCGCCGGAAAACTCGGCGGCGATCAAAATGCAGAATTCACAGTTATCGGCGGAGCAGTAAATCTGGCGACAAAAATTGAAAACCTTTCTATTGATTTCAATACAGACATATTGATTACCGAAGCGACAAAACATGCAGTTGAAAATTGGTTCCGCCTTGTCGAACTGGAACCGGTGATTCTCTCCGGACACAAAGAAGAACTCAAGCTTTATGCTGTTCTGGGAGAAAAAAGCGATCCTGGCTGTCCTTCATCATTTGATGAACTGAGGAAACTGATTCATGTTTGATCACATGGAAAACCGGGCGGTATTATGAAATTTCAATCCGGCGATATCAAAGTGCTGTTTACTGCCGGGGCAGTTCTATTCCTTTCTGGATATCTTTTATATCAGGATTTTAGCAGTACGCCATCCTGCTGCAGAAATTCCGTCATTGCAAATGTACTGTTTACAGGAGGTACGGTTCAGAAGAAATCCGTTTCAGATTATATCTGGCATTCATTGCTGACGGATATGCAGATTCACAGCCATGATACTGTCAAAACAAATTCAGATTCAGAAATTACCATCAGTATTGATAAAGGGATACAAATTGAACTGGATTCTCAAACACGCGTTTCTTTTTTAAGAAATCGAAAGAATGACATCGAACTGGATTTTAAAGAAGGCTCAATCTTTCTGGAAAACAATAGCGAAAATACTCGTGTAACTGTCTCCCATGACAAAAATAAAATATCAGCAGGAAGAGGCTTGTTTCGCTTTGCGGTCATCAATACAGGACTCTATATCAGCTGCATTCAGGGATTTGCAGAACTGAAACCTGCAGCCGGCGGCAGAAAGCAGATCTTTGCAGGTCAGACAAAGGTTCTATCAGAAAAAGGAATCGCACAACGCAATCTTTATCTGGACCTGCATCCTGTAGATAATGCGCATCTATATCTGAAGGACAGCCAATCCATTAATTTCCGATGGATGCAGCAAGAAGCGCTTCTTGAAGTATCAAAAGAAAAAAACTTTTCTAACCCGATTTTTTTCCAGGAAGTGGACAGTTCCCAAATCCGGTTAAAGATGGACTATGGGATATATTACTGGCGAATCAGAACTGAAGATAATCAGGTCAGTCAGTTTCATAAACTTCTTGTCCTTCCAGAAGAAAAAACACTGATCAGGACTCCTGAACCAGAAACAGCATTTTTAACTTCACAAAATTATTCAACAGTAGATTTTTTATGGAAGGGCAATACACAGGCAGAATATTACAGACTTGAGATTTCAGAAGATGAAAATTTCAGCAGAAAAGTGTATGATGAAAAAATTTTTAGAAACGGAATTTCAATAAAGCTCCCCATCAATATTTATTACTGGAGGATTTCTGCAATTCACAATCATACCACGATTAATATTACACAACCCCGTTATT
>JAOUOA010000583.1 GCA_029880625.1 Spirochaetia bacterium | reverse complement strand
TCTGGACTTCAATAAAACAATACTTGAAATCATGAACTGCAGAACTGAAGATTTGGTGAATAAAAGTTTTAATAAAATCCCGCTTTTTCATGACCCTTCAATCTGGGAAAAAGAGATCCTTCGCGTACTTTCCACAGGCGATACCCGTTCGTTTGAAACTGACATAAACCGTTATGATGGAACCAGTTTTCCTGTCGAAGTATACCTCAGTTTGTTTTCTCTTGCCGATATAGATCACACTCTTGCCATTGCTGTATGCAGAAATATTGCCGACAGAAAAAAGGTGCAGGAGACCCTTTTCCAGGAAAAAGAAAAGGCTCAGGTTACGCTCCATTCAATCGGTGATGCTGTAATTACAACCGATGCGGATGGAATTGTTGATTATTTAAATCCTATTGCGGAAGAATTAACCGGATGGTCCTTTGGATTTGCATGCGGAAAACATATTACTGAAATATTTCATATTGTTGATGAAACTAACGGAGAGCCTGTTGACGACCCTGTTACGAAATGTATTGAAAAAGGTCTGATTACAGCTGTAGAAAACCATACAAAACTTATCAATAAAAAAGGTGCGGAATTCTCAATCGAAAATTCCGCAGCTCCAATCTTAAACCGGGAAGGACATCTGATCGGAGCAGTTCTTGTTTTTCACGATGTCAGCAGTTCGAGAGAACTTGCGAATCAGCTTTCCTGGCAGGCTTCGCACGATCCCCTGACAGGGCTTCTAAACCGGAGGGAGCTTGAATATAGAATCGATCATGCGATTGAATCAGCAAAAAACCAGAAACAGACTCATACCCTTCTGTTTATGGATCTTGATCAGTTTAAAATAGTAAATGATACAAGCGGTCATCTTGCCGGAGATGAGCTTTTAAAGCAGATCAGCAGTATGCTGATGTGCCATATGAGAGAAAGCGATTCGTTTGCGCGATTGGGAGGTGATGAATTCGGGGTTCTGCTCCAACGCTGCAGTGTAGATCATGCAATTCGCGTTGCAAATGAAATCAAAGAGGCGATTTCTGCTTTTCGTTTTGTCTGGGATGATAAAACTTTTGAAGTTGGAGTAAGTATTGGTCTTGTACCCATTACAGATCATACGCCGGATCTATCAGAATTGATCGGAAGCGCAGATGCTGCCTGTTATGCGGCAAAGGATCATGGTCGAAACAGAATCCATGTGTTTACAGATGAAGATACAGAGGTGGCCCGTCGGCGCGGTGAAGTACAGTGGGTTACCCGGATTCAAGAATCACTGGAAAATGATTTATTTGAGATTTTTTATCAGAAAATTTCTCCGACACAGGATCTGCATGGAAATGACAATATAGCAGAGCTTTTGATCCGCATGAAGGGTGATGATGGTACAGTTATTCTGCCGGGTGCATTTCTTCCATCTGCTGAACGCTATAACCTAATGGAAAAATTGGACCGGTGGATGCTTGAAAAAAGTTTTCAATACTTGACTGTGAATGGTTTTCCTTCAGATATCCAAATGTTTAATTTGAATCTTTCAGCTCTTTCCATCAGCAGCAGTGAATTTCTGCAGTTCGTTAGAGATTGTTTTGCAAAATATCCCGTACCTTATGAAAAAATTTGTTTTGAAATTACGGAAACTTCTGCGATTTCAAATTTGTATACGGTTTCAAATTTTATATATGATTTCAGATCCAGAGGATCAAAAATCGCTCTTGATGATTTTGGCTCGGGACTTTCTTCATTTGGATATTTAAAGAATCTAACCATTGATTATTTGAAGATCGATGGAACTTTCGTAAAAGATATTGTAGAAGATCCGGTGGATGAAACTTTGGTGGAATACATCAATCAGCTGGGTCATGTTCTGGGTCTTCAAACCATTGCAGAGTATGTGGAAAGCGAAGGAATTTATGATAAATTAAAAAAAATAGGCGTAGACTATATACAGGGATTCTGGCTGGATAAGCCATCCAGTCTGAAAGATCGATAATTTATAGCCATTCTGGCTTTTTATTGAACTTTTTGAAATAGATTTCTTTAAATTGGCTGTTCGGCGTTCGTAAGTCATGATTGGCAGAAAGTTCCGGCTTGATGCCTGTCACAAAATACATGTCAACTTCCCCTTTGTTTTTTGCCATAATTCTGCCTCTATATTCGCATTGAAAGAAACTCTCGACTTCCTCGTAAAGGCTGCCTGAAATATTGATATGACCTTCTTTCCCCGAAGATTCCATTCTGCTTGAAAGATTTACTGTATCGCCCCACACATCATATGCAAATTTTTCAGTTCCAATTACACCTGCGACAAGAGGTCCTGTATGGATCCCAAGGCGGAGCATCCAGAACGGAAGATTTTGAGATTCTTTTTCTTTTTTTAATGTGTCCATGAAATCTTTTATTTCCAGAGAAGCAAGAATACAGTCCACAGT
>JAOUOA010000582.1 GCA_029880625.1 Spirochaetia bacterium | reverse complement strand
ATTGAGAATTACTCGCAGGATCTTGAAGGCCTCATAGAGAAAAGAAGCGCTGAAATTACAGAATTGAAAAACCGTCTTAGCGGTATTTTAAATTCCATTACGGATATCGTATGGTCCATGGACAGAAATTCCTACAGGTTCCTGTATGTAAGCAAATCCATCGAAAGAATTTCTGGTCATACCGTTGAAGATTTCTACAGCGATCAACGGCTCTGGCTGCAGATTGTCCATGATGAAGACAGAAGAAACCTTCTTCACTTTTTTAATGAAATTGCAAAGGGGATTAAACCTCCAGATCTGGAATTTCGAGTCATTCATAAAAACGGCTGCGAAACATGGCTGAAAATCAGATCAGCTTTTAATAAAGCTACAAATACAATTGACGGAGTTGCATACGATGTAACAGAAGAAAAGTCAAGCCGGGAAACAATTGAGTTCCTTGCTTATCATGATCCTCTGACAAAACTGTCCAACAGACTGAAAATGAATCAGGTCATCGATGACGTAATTCAACAGTCCGGAAACGGCGAAAAATTCGGCATTGTCTTTCTGGATCTTGACAACTTTAAAAACATCAATGATTCGCATGGACATGAAGTGGGAGATGAACTTCTTGTTCAGATTGCCCTGCGCCTTGAGAATGAAATCCATGACGGTACTGTCTTTCGATTCGGCGGCGATGAATTTATTATTCTCATGCAGAATATTAAAACGGTTGAAGACGTCAGCCTTCTTGCCCATGAAATTGCTCTTCTTTTTACCGAACCTTTTCCTTATTCAGGAGGGCAGTTCTATCTGGCTTCTTCCATGGGGATTGCTGTTTATCCCGAGCATGGAAAGGATGTGCACGATTTAATCCAGCATGCAGATACTGCTATGTATCACGGGAAAGAAAAGGGACGCAGAAATATTATTGTCTATCAGGAATTTATGGATGTAGAGGTGCGCAACCGTCTGGAAATGGAACTTGAGATACAAAAAGCTCTTAAGGAAAACCGCTTTGAAATGTACTACCAGTCCATTGTTGATGCGAAGACTGGTAAGATTGCAGGATTTGAAGCTCTTCTTCGGCTTCATCATTCAGACGGCAGAATTGTTGCGCCGGAAGATTTTATTGATATTGCCGTTAATTCTGGACTGATTGGATATATCGGCGATGTTGTTTTAAATGATATCTGCAGTTTTCTTGTGCAGATTCGAAAAATCAATCCTGATTTTTATATTGCAATTAATATTTCCGGTTATGAGTTTCAGAGAATTGAGCTTCTTACAAAAATACAGAATGCACTTTCCGATCATGAACTTCCGGCATCAGGCCTTAAAATTGAAATTACAGAAGACGTGATTCTTGAAAATATGGATTTAGCAGAAAAAATCATTGTCGAACTGAAAAAGATGGGAATCCGCATCGCGTTTGATGATTTCGGCACAGGGTATTCGTCTCTTGAATATCTGGCCAGACTTTCAATTGATACCATTAAAATTGATAAGTCTTTCGTTATGAATTTAAATAACGATGATCGGAGCGGAAAGATTATTTCCGCTGTCATTTCTCTCGGGCACAGCCTGAATATCGATATTGTAGCGGAAGGGATTGAAGACGAGGATCAGCTTGCCTTTCTTGAAAAGCATCAATGTGATTATTACCAGGGCTATCTGTTTTCCCGTCCTCTTCCGGCGCCAGAAATATTAAAAAAGATTTCAGTCTGAATCAATTTTTAATTCTTGATCGTCCAAATTTTATAAGATTTTATAAGCTATGGTATATTATGAATGAATTTTATGAAATTGGCTTTATCCGCCTGCTCGGCGCTCTTGCCGCAGGAAGTCTGATCGGGATTGAGAGAAATCTTCACGGCCGACCTGCAGGTCTGAGAACCCATGCCATTGTTTCTCTTTCCACTTCCATGCTGATGCTTCTGCCTTTCTACTATGAATTAACTGCCACCAGGGAAATGTATGAATATCTGCGGCTGGACCCTACCAGAATGGCTCAGGGAATCATGACTGGGATTGGTTTTCTCGGTGCAGGAGTGATTATAAAAGAATCATATTCAATCCGCGGCCTGACAACGGCGGCATCCATCTGGCTCAGTTCTGCCCTCGGAATCATGTTCGGAGCTGGACTTTATTTTCCTGCACTTGCTGCAATGGTCCTTTCTCTTGCAGCGCTTTCTTTTTACCGTCTGGTCGAAAACAACATTCCTTCCATGAGGTATGCGAAATTACGTCTTAAAATAAATAAAAAGGGACTGGATGATAGGCTGTTTCTTGAGATTCTTCAAAAATACAATATACGAGTTTCTAAAACATCATACAGAAAAACAGCTGGCCGGGGCTACCTTTTTTATGAAATGACCATGCATTCGAGAAATGAGTATACCTTTGAAAGACTTTACAGTGAGCTGATTAAATGGAA
>JAOUOA010000581.1 GCA_029880625.1 Spirochaetia bacterium | reverse complement strand
AGGAAGATGTTCCCGATGTGAAAACAGTAAGCAGCATGATTTCAGAAATCGGCGAAAACGTATTGGACGAAGCACAGACAGCAAAAGACGAGACAACAGGAAAGCCGCTGATCAGCAAAAAAGAAGGGCTGAAAAGAAATCATGCAAATTATTATTTTGGATGGGAAGCGCTTTTCGGTATTCTTTCTTACGCCAGATCAGATACGAAACGCCATTTTCGCATGCTGCCTCTGGGTTGGTTTACCTGGGATAAAGCCTCCAATGACAGAGTGGTTCTTTTCCCTCCATTTCTGCCATTGTATTTTCATTACAATTCTGAAAATCTGGAATACAGGGTCATCTTTCCTTTTTATGCAAAACAGAGAAAAGGCAGATCTTATATTAAATCATATTTGTTTATTGCGTTTCTTTCAGAATACAATGAAGAGGAAGATCTGCGTGAATATTCTGTTTTATGGCCATTTATAAATTTTTACCGTTCTCCCGTGCGGAACGGCTCTCGATTCCTTCCGTTTTATCATTACCGATCGATTCTGAAAGATCAGGTTAGAACGGAACGTCTGCTTTCTCCTGTATATTTTAAAAAGAAAGTCATCTCATACGAAGATACAGAAGAAAAAAAGATTTTATCTGAAAAATCAATGAGCATTTCTCCTTTTCATTTTTCTTCCGAATTCAAGGATAAGATAGAAAAAAGAAAAATTACAGCTTTTCCAGTTCTTCCTCTATACATGAAAATAACTCATGATGTGCGGTTAAAAGACCAGGATCTAGACAAGAATTTTATGGAAAATCCGTCTGATAGCAAGCCAGAACCTGATGAAGCATATTACCGAAAGAAATCTCTGACCTATCTTTTTCCTGCTTTCTTTTCAACTCAGAAGGTGAGCAGATCCGGGCGGAAAAAGAAACAAATCTTTTTTGCTCCTTTTATACCGCTTTATTTTAAAAGCAAGGTCCAGCTGTACAGCCGGGAGAATCCGAAGCAGCTTGAAAGTGAAAAAGCAATCAAGATCACTCCTTTTTACAGCGTGTTAGAGAGTAAGAATGCTTATGGCGAAACAAGATCAACCGGCATTCCTTTTATTCCGCTGTTCGGAAAAAACGAGCGAATTTATTATTCTGAAAATAATGAAATGCCGCAGGAAAAAGCAGAATCCGCTCCTCAAACAGAACAAGCATCAAATAAGAAAGTTTTTCGAACAGACCATTCGCATTACCTGTTTCCTTTTTATTATTTTAAAAGGAAGAATTTTGAAGGAAAAGAAACTGATCAAACCATACTTCTTGTACCCATCCTTCCGCTTTATGCAAGATGGAATACGAATGCGGGCGTTTCAAAATGGATGTTCGGTTTGTACACTTTCAGAGGATATGATGGATTGAAAAAAAATAATTTTCTGTATCTTGCTGAAACATCTTCTCACAAAGATACTTCTGCTTTCAGCATGCATTTTCTTTTCCGTAGTGTGCATTACAGGAAAGATTCAGAACAGAAACGTTTTAAGCTTCTTTACGGCATCCTTGCAAATTATAGAAAAAATAAAGATTCCGGGGATTATCAATTTGATGCTCTGGCATCTCTTTACAGACAGAAGAAAAGCAGCTCTCTGTTTCAGTTTCATCTTTTACCTTTATTTTATTATAAAAAACAGCCGGAACGGTCGACTTTATTTGCCCTGGGCTATTATAGCAAAAAAAGACCTGAATACAGAAGGCGGAACTTTCTTTACCTGTATGATCATGAATGGAACGGCTTTTCAAAGAAAAATCGCTATAGCTTTCTTCTGGGGTCTGTTCGTTTTCAGAAGAAATATAACTCTAAAAATATCCGGCTTTTGTGGGGGCCGGGGATGAATTACTCCTGGTCGTCCAAAACAAAAAACTATAATTTTACTGCACTGGCATATTTATACGGCCAGAAAAGAACAGAAAATGTTTTTAAAAATTATTTATTCCCGTTTTATTATCTGAAGAATATTAAAAACGATTCCAAATTATTCATGCTGCCGTATCTTCCTGTCCTTGCTTATTCAAAAACATCCTATGGATATGGATTCACGGAAAACGATAAAACAAAATTCTCAAAAAATCTGTATCTTATGGGAATCTTATGGTATTCCAGGCAGCATCTTTTTTATGACGAAAATGGAAATCTTTCCGCACAATACGGTAATCGAAAGCATCTTCTTCTGGGCGGCATCTACTACAACTTTGAAAACTTTGAGGAAAAGAAAGCGAAAAAAGGGATTCTCTGGGGTGCGGTTTACGGCTATAAAAGAAAACCGCTGCGCGGTTATGAATCGAGAGGAAGCCTCTGGGGAGTTCTGTGGAAGTATGAAACTGAAAAAGACACAGGTTATAAAAAGTTTTCTATTCTTAAGTTTCTTTACAGTGATACAACAAAAGCAAACGGCGAG
>JAOUOA010000580.1 GCA_029880625.1 Spirochaetia bacterium | reverse complement strand
GGAAAAAGAAATTCTGCTTGCCGACATAGACGGATACCACATATCAAAACTGGCTGATTTTAATAAATATGTCGAAAAGGTAAGGATCCACCAGGCATCAGAATCATTTCTTTACTGGGGAGATGAAAATATTCTCATATTTCGAGATAAACATTTAAACCTTAAATTCAGAAAAAAATACACCGCTAAAATATATACTGCCGGATTTTATAACCATTCCAGCCAATTTTATGTTCTAACATACAGCGGCGACCTTTCCATTCATGATTTTCAGGGAAACACAATTAAAAAATTTATAATTCGCGAATCTCCCTATACAATGAAAACTTTTCAGATTCATCCGGACGATAAATACTTTTTGTATTCCTGGAAAAAGCAGACCCGAACATACAATACAAATCCGGAATCCTTATATTTTTCTGATCTAAATGGCAGCATCATTCGTAAAATCAATCTTGATAAAGAAATATCCATTTCAGTAAATAAAGTAAGCCCCGACGGAAAATATTTTATATATAATACGGATGAAAACAGATTGATTGTAATCAATCTAATATCAGGTAAAAAACATTCCATAGATTATGCTGAAAAGAGGAATCCCCGCGAACAGGTTATTTTGTTCCATATGGCAGTTGATCCTGAAAGCAAAAAACTTTCCGTACTGCATTTTGAAACAGGCAAAATTAAAGAATATTCAATTACAGGGAAATTATTAAATGAATACAGTACAGGCATATCCAACAGCGGCGGCACTCTGAGCTATAATCATGACGGATCTCTTTTAATCAGCGGAAATTTAAGCGGCCCCATAATTATATTTAACACAATAAACAAAGAAGCTGTTACCTATATCAGAAAAAACGACAGATGGATCATTTACAGCAATGACGGTTATTTTGATGCATCCAGAAATATCGGCGATCTTGTTATGATGAGCGACGGGAAAAATATTTTCAGTGTCGACCAATTTGCCATATACAATAACCGCCCCGATATCATTCTGAAAAAACTCAATATATACAACTCAGATAAAATTGATCACTATTATTCGCATTTCAAGCAGAGATTAAAGCGCCTCAGCATGAAAGAAAAGCGCTTTTCGCAGGTATCGTTTGCACCGAAAACTATTATTAAATCTGAAAACAGGAATAAAAATCGGTATATCATAAATCTTGAATTTAAAGACAGTCACTCAGGCCTTCACAATTACAATGTATACGTAAACGGCGTACCGATATCAGGAATTGAGGGTAAATCCTTAAAAGGCCGCCATGCTTCCGTCAAAGAAGAAATACTCCTTACACCAGGAAAAAATTTAATAGAAATCAGCTGCGTTAACAATGATGGAATTGAGTCGGTACGGCTGCTAAGAAATAAAAATTATAAATCTGAAAAAAAAGGCAATCTGTATTTTCTCGGCTTCGGCATCAGTTCCTATAAAAACAAGGATTATAATCTCAAATTTGCATCCAAGGATATTTCTGATTTTTCAAAATTTCTGAGTAATTTTAAAAACAAGTACAGCAATGTTTATGCCAGAACCTACCTGAACAGCGAAGTAAGTCATGAGAATTTCATCAAATCAAAAATGTTTCTGAAAAATGCAAAAGAAAATGACACTGTCATTCTTTTTTTAGCGGGGCATGGAATGTATGACAGAACGGGAGAAGCAAAATATTATTTCCTGACCTATGAATCTGATTTAAAAAATCTCTCACGTAAATCCATTCCATTTCATGAAATTGAAGAACTTATAGCCGATAACGGAGCAAGAAGAAAACTGGTTCTCCTTGATACCTGCGAATCGGGGGAAGTAGAAGAGTCTTACTGGAAAGAGTCCTTAAAATTTGCAAATTCAAGAGGCTTTGAAGTAAGAAAAAACAAATCTGCAAAAACAGTGAAAAAAAAGAGGCGTTATCTTTTCAACAAAAACAGATTTATCTATAATGATCTTCTCAGGCGAACCGGAGCTGTAATATTTTCTTCTTCAAGGGGAGGCGAACTATCTTTTGAAAGCATTCAGCACAGAAACGGTTTTTTTACAAATGCACTGATGGACGGTCTCAAGGGAAAAGCCGATTTAAATTCCAACGGCGCTATTACAATTGATGAACTCCGTGTATTTGTAACAAAAACTGTTTCAAAGCAGACAGAGAACCATCAAAACCCCACAATTGACAGAGACAATATCCATCAGCAGATAAGCTTTCCCGTGCAGAAGTAACATTCAATATTCTATCTGCATTTCAGTATCTATTTAGAAAATTCGTGAATCCAAAAATGTATTACTTAAAAGGCCGGGGTTTACACCTTCTTATGCAAGCTGTTTTACTAAATCTGGATGAAGTGCTGCAGGTCCGTCTTCGGACTTTGAACGAAAACGGATAAATTGAGAGAACGAATGAAAAGACCCTGGAGAGAA
>JAOUOA010000579.1 GCA_029880625.1 Spirochaetia bacterium | reverse complement strand
CTTCAAAATTGAAAACTGTTTCCGAATATCTGGATGCTTTTGTTAAAAAAGAAACCTACCCCGGTATTCAGTATATCGTCGTCAATAAAGACGGCGTTCTATTTGAATATGCCGGAGGCTGGGCTGTGTATGAAAAAGTCCCAATGTCAATTCAAAGCCCGATGATGATGTATTCTGCCGGTAAAGTAATAACAGCGGCTGCAATCTTGCGTCTCGTTGACCAGGGGAAAGTAAATCTGGACAATCCCGTTGAAAAATTTCTGCCTGACCTTCCATACAAAAATATTACTGTACGGCAGCTTTTAACTCATTCAGCAGGAATACCCGATCCGCAAATTGGAAACTTTTACGTCCATCCGGAAAGCAAACCTGCAGACTGCAGAAGCCTTACAGAGGAAGCTATCGAAAATAACCGAAAATTAAAATTTGAACCCGGAACAGACTTTTCTTATTCCAATCTCGGCTTTGTTCTGCTTGGAGAAATCATTGAAACGGCAGGCGGAAAATCCTATCAGCAGTTCATCCGCGATGAAATTCTGGATAATCTCGGTATTTCAGAAAAAGAAGCTTCCTTTTCATTTAAGACTTTTGATTCGGATTCGACCGGCTACGCAAAGCATTATTCGTTCTGGAGTATGGCTGTAAGGTTTCTGCTTAAAGATTTTTCTGCTGCCGACCATGGAAAATGGAAAACTTTTTCAGAGCACTGGTACTTCAACTGTCCGGCCCACGGTGGATTAATTGTAAATGCCCGTGGAATGGAAAAATTTTTAATGGATCAGCTCTCCGGCAGATCAAAAATTTTGTCCAATCAGCAGACGAAGGAATTTTATACAATCCAGAAAAAAGCAAAATCACGCATGAACCGTTCTACGGATTTTTCCCATGGCTGGTTTGCAAATAAAAATGCTTCGCCGTATTATTTCTTTCATGAAGGAAGCGCATATGGATATGTATCCGAAATGCGGATTTATCCCGAAAAAGGAATTGCAAGTATGATTCTGACGAACGGAAGCAAAAGGGCTCACAAAGATTTAATGAATGTTGTGGATAAGCAGTTTATGGAGTAAGCGAAGGGATTTCTCTTATTGTTATGTTTTATAACAATAAAGGAGGGAATGATGAAATTTTTTAAGATTTATGGAATAGTCTCCGGTGTATCCTATTTTCTATGGTGGTGGGGTTTTTATTTTCTTCTGCCTTTAGATGAAATAATGGAAAACTATCCTGCATTAATCAATCACAGATTCTGGATACCTGTAAATTTGCTGCAGGTTTCAGGAGTTTTATTCTTTTTTTTATTCCTGCTGGAATTCATAAAACGATATTTTCAAAATAAATTAACAGCCGAAATTTTAAAAATTTTAACAGCAGTCGGCGTATTCGGGCTGTCCGGCATAGCATTTTACGAAACATTTTTATGGCCTTCTGTTGCGGCAAACGCCCCTGAACTGCTGCTGCTTAAGAACAGTCCCATTTACAGCGGATCTTTGTTTTTAATTTCAACCGGTACAATCATTCTTTCTTTTATGATCTCAAGTATTTACATTGGAATTTTGATGCGACGCGAATCTGCTGCTGCAGGAATCGTTTTTGGAATCGGAATTTTTCTTTTCTGCATGGGCTACATGGCGGGCGAGTTCCGGTACATTCTTCAATCGTTTGGATTAACCGGATGGACAGCGGCATTGGTGTATTATGGATTTATCAATTTGTCAGAACAGCGTTTCTAAATTTTTCAGCTTCCGCCGCTATAAAAACGTTCTGCTGAAATCAGCTTTCCATTTTTAGCGAAAGTAAATATATGATTTCCCGCATAAAATTGATTCTCGACTGTAATGCCCTTTTTATCGTCAGGAAAATAAACTCTTGCCTCTTTTAAGCTGCCGTTTTCGTGGAAAGTAAGCCGGTCCCATTTTTTAAATTGAATCTGATTTAATGTGTACGCTTTCTCCAGAGTGACCTCCCATATACTGCCGTCGCTATAAAAGGATGCACTTGAATCGGGCTTAAATACAATTTCGTTTTTCGTAAAAACTTCACTCAGATCACAGCCGCTTAATTCTCCGCCATCATAAAAATAGACTGGTTTTTGACCCGCACAGGGTATGCCTTGAATTATAAAATTCTTTGACAGTAAAGTATACCTCAATTTTCCGCTTTTATTTAAAAAAATGTCGCCTCCTTCCGCAGCGGGAATTCCATT
This sequence comes from Spirochaetia bacterium, assembly GCA_029880625.1. Taxonomy (GTDB): domain Bacteria; phylum Spirochaetota; class Leptospiria; order Leptospirales; family Leptonemataceae; genus JAOUOA01. The sequence continues at coordinate 222 of JAOUOA010000579.1, read as the reverse complement.
GATAATGATATCTCTGGAAAGTTCCGCTTCCTTTAAGGATCCATCGGGATGCAGAATTAAATAGGGGCCGATCGCTCCTCCATGCTTTTCAGAAAATTTGGATTTTCGACAGGGAATCCCCCTGAAAGAGATATCATTTTTCATGCTGATAAAAAGCTCATTGTATCCATTAACGCCATTCCTGTAATACTCTGTTTCAGGGATATCGGAAACATTTGTATA
>JAOUOA010000075.1 GCA_029880625.1 Spirochaetia bacterium | reverse complement strand
CGGAATGTATATTGCAGGAAAATTTTCACCAAAATATATTACCGGTGATGAAAATAATATGATCACAACAGAACCGAAGCGTCAAAATGGACCTGTCGGAAATGATCCCGAGTCTATGGTCCTTTCTTCAGTAGCTCTGATGATAGTCGTGATTCTTTCCGCTCTTGCAAGAGAGTTTTTCGCACAGCTTTTTCTTTATCTTGAAGGACCGTTCAGAATTTTTCAAAAATGGCATGTTTTTATTTCTGATCTTCCGCTTTTTTTCTTTGCGCTTTTATGCGCTCTTGGCGTCCGTAAAGCGGCTTCAATGCAGCGGGAAAAAAATACCAATCCTCTCTCGTTTATTATTTCCGAACCGGTTGTAAAAGAAAGCAGCCGGATCACACTTTTTGTTCTGGAGCTTTTAATTATTACGGCTATAGCAGGAATGGACCTGAGATCAGCTGGACATAATATGGGAATCTTTGCTGTTTTCATGATCGGTGGAATGATCTGGACGGTAACGGTACTTTTAATTTTTGCCAAACGGATGCTTCCTGATTCTTACTGGTTTGAGCTGGGGATCATCAATTACGGCATGTCGACAGGGATAACAGCCCTCGGGCTGATGCTGCTTCGTTCTATTCCCGGCGGAAAAAAATCAAAAGCAATTATGGTATACGGCATGGCAGCGCCTCTATCTGCGCCGTTTATTGGAGGCGGGATTATAACATTTCTTTTACCGGAACTGACTTTCAGAGGATTTATAGCAGTAGAACTTCTGGGGATTCTGGCAGCTATGGGCCTCATATTTGCCGTAACCCGGTACATAAAAAGAAGAATCCGGAGCTGAAATTATCCAAATACTTGACACATAGACTGCCTTCCCGCGTCATGGACGTGAATCTTAAAGGGTAAAGAAATGTACGCAATTATAAAGCTGGCCGGACACCAGCACAGAGTAAAAAAAGATCAGATTATCTTATCGGAAGCCACGGGGAATGCCGAAGGTTCCGAGTTTGACTGTGGAGATGTAATGCTGGTTGGAGAAGGTTCCGGAGCAAAAATTGGAAAGCCGTTTGTAAGCGGAGCTTCGGTAAGATTTAAGGTCTTATCCAATCTCAGAGGCGAAAAACTGCGCGGGTATAAGTATAAAAAGCGCAAGGGCTACCATAAAGCCTGGGGACACAGACAGAGTCTTCAGAAACTGCAGGTGGTAGATATTAAAAATTGATTGAAATTCGGATCTTTCTGAACGGAAAGGGCGAGGCAGAAGGCCTTGAAATTTCCGGTCATGCAGGTCTGAATTCACCCGGTCATGATATTCTGTGTTCAGCAGTTTCGGTGCTTTCTGAAAATCTGGGCGCATCTCTGGAACATCTATTCGGAAAAAAACCGGTTGTAAAAAAAAAGGAAGGTTTTTACAGCCTTCATCTGACCGAAAGCGAAATAGATCAAAAAACAGAAATTTTATTTTTATCTGCTGTTTTCGGACTGCAGAATCTTTCAGAACAGTTTCCTGAAAGGATACGAATCTTAAACGAATCTTCGGAGGCATAATATGGCTCATAAAAAAGGCGGCGGCTCAACAAAAAATGGACGTGATTCCAATTCCCAGAGACTGGGAGTGAAAAAATTTGGCGGCGAATCTGTTCTCGCAGGGAATATACTCGTCCGCCAGAGAGGTACTAAAATTCATGCGGGTAATAATGTCGGCGTAGGCAAGGATCATACGCTTTTTGCCCTTACCAACGGAACTGTGAAATTTGAACATATCAACCGCATGAAAAAAAAGGTATCGATTCAGGCGCAGTAACACTCAGGCGCAGAAAATCCTTTCTTTCTCCCAGGCGCTTTTAACGCTTTCATAATCATGAAGTTCATCGATGAGATAGAAATCCATGTGAAAGCGGGAAACGGCGGACCGGGTGCAGTGCACTTCCTTCACGAAAAATACAGAGAATTCGGCGGACCTGACGGCGGAGACGGCGGCAAGGGCGGTGATATTTATCTCAAAGCCAATTCCGGCATTCAAACTCTGGGACATCTTCTAAAGAAAGAAATTTATAAAGCGGAAAACGGCGAAGCAGGAAAAAGCAGAAATAAATCTGGAAAATCCGGCGAAGATCTGATTCTTCAGGTTCCTCAGGGAACCGTCGTGGAGGATGCCGATTCAGGAGAGATTCTGGGCGATCTGACATTCCCGGATTCTTCATTTCTTGCTGTAAAAGGAGGCAAAGGCGGTCTTGGCAATCAGCATTTTGCAACTAGCGTCAACCAGGCTCCCCTCCATGCAAAACCGGGATTTCCCGGCGAGGAAAAGTTCCTTCGTCTGAATTTAAAACTGATCGCCGATGCAGGTTTGATCGGACTTCCCAATGCAGGAAAATCAACGCTGCTTTCGGTCATAAGCAAATCGCATCCCAGGATCGCCGATTACGCTTTTACGACTCTTACCCCGAACCTGGGGGTGATTACAGGCGACGACAATCGCCGTCTGATTGTTGCGGACATACCGGGAATTATTGAAGGCGCTCACCGAGGCGCAGGTCTGGGTCTTTCCTTCCTTCGTCATATCGAAAGGGTTGAGGTAATCCTTTATGTGCTTGATATCACCTCTGTGGATCCTGCTGAAGATCTGCGGACTCTGCAGACAGAACTGGCCAGCTACTCTGAAGCATTGACGGAAAGGCCGGTTCTGGTTCTTCTGAATAAAATGGACTGTATTGACTATGATTCTGAATTCGCCGTCAGTATTTCTGAAAAACTGAAATCGCCCGAGTTCTGGAAAAAAACCGGACAGGTTCCTGAGTTTATTTTCATTTCTGCAAAAGAGAAAAAGGGACTGGAAAAGTTTTACAGTTTGCTTTTTGATCTTTTTCAGGATGTTTCTTCTCTTGCGGAAAAAATGCTGCCGGGCTGGAAAGAGTGATATGAACAGACAGGAATGTATCCAAAGAATTCAAAAATCGGCAAGAATTGTCATTAAAATCGGCACTTCGCTTTTAACCGATCCTCTGGAAAAAGACGGTATCAATAAAGAGATGATTGCAGTACTCCGGGATGAAATTCTTTACCTTCGTAAAAAAAATATCCAGACAGTTCTGGTTACGAGCGGTTCGCAGGGGATGGGCCGTCATGCTGTTCGAACAGCAAAAAAAAACAGTCTGCTTCAGGACACCAGTATTTCACGAAAACAGGCGCTTGCCGCAATCGGCCAGGGTAAGCTGATGTCGGTTTATTCCGATATTTTTGAAAAGTCTGATCTTCTGGTGGCGCAGATTTTAATTACAGCGCGTGATTTTCGTGACAGGCGAACCTATATTAATATCGGCCATACAATGGAAGAAATCTTAAAAATGGGAGGACTTCCTATTGTAAATGAAAATGACACTGTCCTTACAGATGAGCTTCAGTTTGGTGACAATGATGTCCTTTCCTCTGCATGTGCAGCTCTGCTCGAGGCGGATGCACTTTTGATTTTAACGTCCGTTGACGGATTTCAGATTGACCAGAAAAAAGTTTCCTTTCTTGATTCAGTCGGCAGCGAAGAAATGAAGCATGCAGGCGGCTCTTCCGGTCCGGGAACAGGCGGAATGGTTACCAAGCTACGCGCGGCTCAGCTTTGCAGTCAGAGCGGTGCCATCAGCGCAATTCTTCCCGGCAGACATCCTTCTCCGATCCAATCTCTTCTGGAAGGAGAAGAGATTGGAACTCTGATCTGTTCTCCTCCGGAAAACAAATTGACGGCAAGAAAAAAATGGCTTCTGTATGCAAGAAACCGGGGAAGCGTTGTTGTGGACCAGGGAGCAAGGATTGCTCTTGTCGAAAGGGGGTCTTCTCTGCTGCCTGCTGGAATTCTTAAAACAGAAGGCGAATTTTTTTCAGGAGACGTCATTGAGATTAAAGAAGCATCCGGAATTTCTATTGGAAGAGGGATTGTCAATTATAGCGACAGAGAACTGGAAAGTATGCTCGGTATGAAGGTGGAAGAACTTCGCAGTCAGGGACAAAATCTCCATGCAGATGAAGTCATCCATAGAAACAATATGATCCTTGAATCATAATGCGCCGTTTTGTTTTATTCTTAAAAAAGCAGCACCGGGGATTCTTTTATTTTTTGCTTTTTTCTTTATTATGCTGTTTGAGCATTTCTCTTAGATCTTCCAGTCCTTTTCTGTAGTTGCTTCCGTCCCCGTAGTCCATGAAAGAAGGATAAAGCGAATGATTTCTTTTAGCATTTCTTGCATGCTTAATGGGGCACCAGTAATGTTCTGTAACAGCAGAAATTTCTGTTACGTATGCTAAAAGACCGTTAAAATATCCGCAGTAAACGCAGTTAAAACGCTCCAGAAGGTTCAGGTATTTCAGGTAATGTCTGTCAATAATGATATAATCGCTTCTTTTTATATATGGTGTTTTATAAACAGGAAAGCAGACCCACTGGTATACAGTTACAAATAGATCCAGAAGCAGTGCCGGGATGATCATACTGTAGATAAAAGGAGAAATCAGATAGCTTAAAATGCTGGCAGAAATTAAATATTTTGGAAGGGAAACCGAAAATTTCCTGTGGAGTTTCTGTACTTCTTTTTCAAATAAAATTTTTCTTTTAATAATTTTATATTTTAATTTACTCTGTTTTTTATCAATTTCAGAAGAAACGCGTTTTTCCAGTTCGATAATCTGTTCCAGTAAATCTTCCAGTGTATCTTTCATTGATTCTCCTGATGAAACGGCAGTCTTGTTTATTTTTTGAATTCAGTCAATCAGATTCATGAAAAACATCAGATAATACTGAAAAATAGCATGGATCAATGCTCTGAACGATCAAAATCGCCCTTTATGGATAAAAAGAGAAGTTTTTTTGTGCAGAATTTCCTGATTAATTTTTTTCAGAGTACATCTTATTCAAAGTAAAATCAATCGAAAACAACTGGAACAGATGTTTCAGGATTTTTTCTCTTGGAATTTCAGGATTGATATTGTACTGGATAACGAGTCCGATAATGGAGGATGTAATGATATCGCCTTCGATTGGATCTTTGATGTTCAGCCTTTCTTTCAGCTGGATTTTCCTTTTCATTGTAATCTCGCCAAGCGCCTTGTTGATCGAAGGCATCTGCATGGCCATTGCCTGAAATTCTACGATCAGTCTTGCATTCATGAACAGCCGTTCTGTAAGAAACTTGATCATATCATTTTCGTTGTGGATGGAATCAAGATTCCTGTCAAACTGACGGCTTTCTTCAAGAAGAACTTCCAGGAATAAGTATTCTTTTGATCCAAAATAATGATGAACGAGACCATGATTGACCCCTGCCAGAGCTGCAATTTGTTTGATCGTTGCTCTGGCATGACCTGACTTAAGCAGACATTCTCTTGCTGCAGTCAAAAGCTTGCTTTTGGTCTCCTGCTTTTCTTTCAAAACTTTTCCTGATCATGCTATAACAGGGAAAATCAAATGATTTACCGGCCTTGCTATGATCTTTACTTGAATTCAGATATGCAGTTTTCAAGGATGTCAAGGCCTTTTGAAGCGTTCTCCAGGCTTAAGTTGAGCGGTGGCATAATCCGTATCGTTTTTTCAGAAGTGCAGTTTACAACAAGTCCCCTGTCAAGGCAGGATAGAACCAGATCTCTGCAGGGGATTTGCATTTCGATGCCCAGATGAAGCCCCATGCCGCGAATTTCTGTAACGGAATCAAATTTTTGTTTGATCAGGAGGAGCCTCTGCATCATAAAATCACCAAGAGAAACCACATGATCCAGAAGTTCTCTGGACATGATAATCTTAATTGTTTCATAGGCAACGCGGGATGCAAGGTGGTTTCCGCCGAAAGTGGACCCGTGAACGCCTGGGGAAAAAAATTCGGCCAGATCTTCTTTTGCAATCATGGCACCTACAGGGAAACCGTTTCCCAGAGCTTTTGCAAGCGTGAGGATGTCAGGTTTAATATTATAATGTTCATATGCGAAAAGCTTTCCTGTGCGTCCAAGACCGGTCTGAATTTCATCGAAAACAAAAAGGATCTCATTTTCTTCGCATATTTTTTTTGCCGCAAGTACATATTCTGTGTCAAGAGGATGAATCCCGCCTTCTCCCTGTACTGGTTCAAGAAAGAATGCGCAGATTTCTTTACCGGAAGCTTCAATTTCATTTTCCAGCGCGGCGATGTCATTGGGAGGCAGATAAATCATTCCTGGAATGAGATTCCCAAAACCGGAATGAATTTTTTCCTGCCCGGTAAGCGCCATCCCGGCAGAGGTTCTTCCATGAAAGCTGTTGTGGAGGCTGATAATTTTTTCAGCACCGCCTTTTGCCTTCTGTCCGAACAGCCGGCTGAGTTTAAAAGCTGCTTCATTGGCTTCTGTTCCGGAATTGCAGAGAAAGACCTTTCCCGGAAAGGTATGCTGAATCAGAACTTCTGCCAGAAGAGCCTGCTCCTGATTGTAAAAAAGATTTGAGGAATGGATAATTCTGTCGGATTGTTCACGAATGGCTTCGATAATATCTGCCTCGCCGTGTCCGAGAGACGTAACTGCGATTCCGCTGAAAAAATCAATATAGGAGCGGTTGTCGGTGTCATAGAGCAATTCTCCCTGACCGAAGTAAAACGCCCTGGGCAGTCTTGCATAATTTCCGAACAGATACCGGTCTGTTTTTTCTTTAATTTCATCCAGCGTGAGTGGTTTTTGAAAAATTTCTGACATAAATCATCCTGCTCCAGAGACAAGGTTTATAAAAAACCTGAAAACGAATAGAAAAAAATAATTCTCTGCAATCTGCTTTTTTATAAATTTTTCTTGAGATTCCGATTGACCGGATCTTTTTATTGTTGATCTTGTGTGGAAATCAGGAAAAAATTTGAATATACTTTCGAATCAAATTTTAATAAAAAAAAGGGGATTGAATATGGAAAAAGAACTCACAATTAAAGATTTTGCCGATGAATTGATTTCAAGAATTGACAGCTCTAAAGATATTGATTGCTGTAAGGTAGAGATCAAGCGGCTTGCAGAAATGGCAAAAAGTGAAATGCCCCAGAAAACAATCAAAGTTTTCTGGGTTGAAAAATAATTCAGCCTGTTAGGCCGGTTTTTGCAATAAATAAACCGGCAATGCTTGCAATCTCATCTTCAAGTTCAACTCTTGACTGTTCAAGCTCATCCAGGGTTGCCGGATGGTTTTTATGCTTCAGGCTTACATAGATTTTTACTTTCGGTTCAGTACCTGAAGGACGAATCGTCAGTTTACCCTCCGGCTCTAAAAAGAGCTGAATTACATTGGCAGCGGGAAAATTTTTAAAATCTTCCGGAGAAGGTTTTCCGTTTTTTGTCTGTTTTTCATAATCAAGAACCTTGATTACTTTTCTTTCTCCGATGATCCAGCCCAGCTGGTTTTCCTGTCTGATGTTCTCAATAATCTTTTGAATTTTTTCCTGGCCGGAACTTCCTTTCAGCGTTACTGATCGGAGAAGTTCAAGGTAGAGTCCATATTTTAAATAAATCTGATTTTAATAAGACAGTAAATCCCCTTTTTCTGCCAGAATTTCACAAAGAAGAAGTGTTGAGGATAAGGAATCTTTATCGCGGACAAAACTTACGGGCAGATATCCGTAAGACTCTTCTCCTCCGAATAAAAAAACATCTTTATTTTTCTGGTAGCCTTTTTTTCCAGATTCCATCAGACTCATTTGTTCTGCTATATATTTAAATCCGGTAAGAACATCATGGATTTTAATTTTATTTTTATCAGCAATTTTTCGCTGCAGTTCTGTTGTTACGATGGTTTTTATTAGATGGTATCTAAGTTTCTGATCTTTTGATTTTGAACTGACTGCTTTTTCTGCAAGATAGGCGCACATAATGCTGCCGATTTGATTGCCGTTCAGAAGTACATATTTGCCTTCTTCGGTTTTTACCCCGGCTCCCATTCTGTCTGCATCTGGATCTGTTGCAAGAAATATATCTGCATCTGCATTTACGGCAGTCTCTTCTGCAAGGCGCATGGCTTCCGCTTCTTCAGGATTGGGATATTTTACTGTGGGAAATTCTCCATCCGGTTCGGTCTGTTCTTTTACAGGGATTGACTTAAATCCGAAATGCGAAAGCATATCAGACATCCACGGGCCGCCGGTTCCATGAAGAGGAGAGTATACAATTTTTAAATTCTTCTTTGCTGGATTTGATGCCGGAGATACAAAAATTGTTTTTTTCAGTTCGGAATAATAAGATTTTTTAATTTCGTTTCCAATCAGAGAAACATATTTTTTGTAAAGAGGATCGGTTTCTTTCAGAAAAGGAATTTGACCCCATTCATTGATTTCATTAATTTTCTTCTCGATTTCTTTCTGTACGCTTCCCACAAGCTGCGAACCGTCATTCAGGTATGCTTTGAAACCGTTGTATTCCGGCGGGTTATGGCTGGCTGTAATGACAATTCCGCCGGAGGCTTTTAATTTTCTAACTGCATAAGAAAGCATGGGAGTGGGAGCTACTGTTTTAAAAAGATGCACTTTGATGCCGTTTACAGCTCCGATTCCAGCAGCTGTCGTTGCAAACTCTCTGCTCATTCGTCGTGAGTCATGGGCTATAACCAGTGCCGGCTTTTTAAATGATTCTTTTAAATAACGGCTGAATGCCAGAGATACACGACCTACAGTCCAGAGATTCATTCTTCCTGAACCATAACCGAGAACTCCCCTCAGGCCGCCGGTTCCAAATTCAAGTTCTCCCTTATAAAAATCAATTTCATCGTTCAACCTCGATTCAATATAATCCATGTAGATTCGTACTGCTTCTTCTCGAATTTCCAGTGGAAATGCAGGTGATACCCAGTCCAGTATCCGTTTTCGAACAGCTCTTTCTTTTTCTGATAAATGGTCTGAAGTTGAATCCTGTGAATGTTTCATTTGATTTTCCTGTTTTCTTAAAGCAGTGTTTTCATTGTTAAAATGTCAAGGCAATTCCAGAGCATGCTTTTTAATGAAAGATACCTGGATTGAATTATTTTTTGAGCAGTAAAGTTCAGTGTGGGCATTTCTATTTTTTGTTAAAATTCCCACTTATATGATTCAAAATATCTATTTTTTTAGAGAATATCAGTGAATTCAGTTAATTTTCTTGATAAATGGTAAAAAAAGAATTGTCATAAGCGTCTATATAATTATGGAATAGACCGATAATCTGTTCAGGAACATATTTTTAAAAATTCAGATGAATTAACAAAAAATATTTGACCGGCAGGGTATAAATTCAAGGATACATAAAATGGTAACGGCTGAAAAAAGAAATAACAGTCTTGTACTGCATGTAAATGAGTCAAGAGTAGATATGGTAGTGGCTCGGAAATTCAGGGAATCTTTGACTCAGCAGATACAGAGCAAACCTCCTAAAATCGTACTTGATCTTTCTGAAACTGAATATTTTG
>JAOUOA010000268.1 GCA_029880625.1 Spirochaetia bacterium | reverse complement strand
CCCATCCTCAATCCGCTAACTGAAATTAAAGCGAAACATCGGTATCGGCCAAGCGGTCAAAGTAGCGGGCACGGTAATAATGCCTTTTGTGAGTTGCGTCATCGGTAAAAGCGGCGCGGTTGTGCAGAATGTTGTTGCTGATCAGACCCATGCCTGGTTCCAGAAGACCTTCGTAAATGTATTTTCCGTTTTCCTGCAGGATTGACTTTAGAAAATCAAGAGCTTCCTGCAGAAGAGGATCTTTTTTCCAGATCACATTGCTGACGCGGATTGTGTAGCGCATGTGTAGGTTCCCGGAAGGAGTTACAGAAAAAACAGGTCCTGTTTCTTCATCCCGTTCAATAATGCCTTCGCTGGTTCTTGCAGGGATGGTCAGGACATCCTGCTGCATGAGAGCTTCTATGTAAGCAGGGTTTTTTTCGCGAAGCAGAATATAGGCGATTTCATGATCCATCAGAGCATTTTCGCCTCCGGCTGCCGCTTTTTGAACAACATGAAGATTTAACGCATGGATCTGCTTGTGGATCGGATTGTAGTATCCGTCTGTATGCCAGTTAATTGCTTTGTTGGTGTAGGGAATGTAGTCTTTGCGGACGCCGTTTTCCCTTACGGTAAGAGATGTTAGGCCGGTTTCTTCGTCGGCCAGCCAGTTATTGTTCAGGCCGATCAGCCCGAAACGTCTTCCCAGAGACAGAGGAATTTCCGGGTCGGGGTCGGTTCCGGTTTTTCCTGCGTAAATCGCCATGTTTGCTTTCTGGCACCCTTCAAGTATTGCCTGATATTCACTTTCTGTAAGAGTTCTTGGATCATTGATTTCCACAAGCAATTCGGCCAGTGATTCCGGATATTGATCCAGTTTTTTATCTCTCCACTTTTTATATACATCGCCGCTGTTCAGCAGAAATGGACTTGAAAACGACAGGTTGATGGCTTCATTACTGTTCATAAAATTCCCCACTGTTCCAGAAGCAGAGTTGATTGGTATGTAATCAAATGAATTTTATAAGGAAAAGGTTGAGATTTATCATATAGGAAGGACGGGGGAAGGAAATTACAAAACGAAGAAGTAAATGCAGAATTGTTTTATTTAAGAAACAATCCTTCCAGCATATACGAAAAATCTTTGTATAATTTTTTGATGCAAGAAACTCAAATATTCTCTCTTTCGAACCGGGCAGGAAGTTCTCTGTTTTTTGTAAAAGGTAAGAAAGGGATTTGCATGATTCTGCCGCCGGTCTGCTGAAAAATGACTGTGGATAAAATAAAGGATTGATTTTTTATAGTCCTGGAAATCCTTAATTTTATTATATATGTTAACAGTGAATATCCGGTCCGAACATCCCCCGGCCCTTACTTTTTCAGCCAGATTCCGTAGCCTTCTTTCTGGATTGAGATTTCAGGCTTTATCGGATTTAATTCCAGACACTGCGTATAGAATCGCTTCCAGAAATGTTCCGCGTCATTTTCGGTAAGAGGCGAAACTTTATGGCCGGTTTTTTTATAATCTCCTGTAATGGGATAAATTTCAATCCCGTACAGCGAAGAATTTTCAGGATGGAATAATAATTGAATTACAAAATTGGTGCTCTGATAATGGTTAATGCTTCCAAATAAAAAATTTCCAAGAGAGTAAGCGATGACTCCGTGTTTATAATATTCAACAGCCTGGGGTATATGGGGGTGATGACCGATAACGGCCGTTGCGCCGAAGTCAATCATTCGCCTGGCAATTATGATCTGATTGCGGTCCGGTCTGGGCGAATATTCTATCCCCCAGTGTATGGAAACGATGACATGATCCGCAGATTTTTTTGCCGCCGCAATATCTCTATAAATCTGATTCGTCAGCGGAAGAACTCCCGGGTTCTTTCCGTATGTAAAAAGCTCTTTTGCTCCGATGGTGCTGAGCGAAACAACAGCAAACTTAACTCCTCTGACCGTAAAGTAATAGGGCGAACGAGCTTCTTTGTAATCCATTCCTGCGCCCACTGCCGGGATTGCGCGTTCGGTCAGGCTCCGGAGGGTATTTTCAAGTCCTTCAGGGCCCATGTCCATAGTATGGTTGTTGGCAATGACGGCAAGATTGATATCAAGGTAATTGAGCAGAGATGCCTGCTGCGGATGAGCACGAAAAACATAGCTTTTCGAGTTCACAGGTTTGGTTTTTTCTGAAATAGTGGTTTCCAGATTTAAGATTCGAAAATCCGATTTGTCAAACATGCTTTTTAAATTTTCAGCAGGGAAATACATGGAGTATTTTTTCTGCATGTCATCAATTGCCCATTCAAAATGAGTGTCGCCGGCAAAGAGAATGCCGACAGGTCTTTTCGTAAGCTCTGTTGACGGCGTTGCCGGATCTTCAGGGATTTTCTGAATGGTAACCTGTTTATCCTGATTTTGATCCGGTAATACCGGCAGAAATCCCGTAAAAAGGAATAAAAGAATTGCATAAAAAAATTGCTTATTCAAAAAGTTCATGGCTTTTTCTCAACGGAGAACTCATTCATGCAGAAGCCGGTCTCCGGATGAGTCAAACTATTTTTTAATTTAAGAGACAGAGAAAACTTTTTAATAAAGCTTTGAAAATCTGCTGATAGCGAACAGTCTCTGCTTACATAAATGACTGAATCAAAGCTGTTGCTGCTGTATTCTTTCCGTTTGGAAAATCTGCTGATAAATCCTCCCGGGAAAACCTGCCTGTAAATCAGAATATCAAAATCAGTAGAAATCGCATATCCATGAAGGGGAAACGGTTCCATATGGAAATTATTGAACAGCAGATATTTTTGTTCAGGAGTAATTGAAGATGCAAAGAAGCGCGGCGCATCATAATTCTTTTTATCCATTCCGGTAAAGCAGAGTGGAGGATTCTGTTTTTTCTGTTCGAAAAAGGTATAAAAAATTAAGAACAAAGTTGCTGCGGCCGCTGCAAGAAAATATCTGAAGCGAATGAGGTTCTGTTCTTCCCGTAACGGAAAAGGATTCAGCGAAAATAAAAATACGGAAAGAGCGGGAATTAAATGATAAATATGTCTGAGCTGTTTGTTTCCTGTCAAAACTTCCATTAATAAAATTTGTCCGAGAAGCAGAGCGATCGGAAGAAAAACCGGGTTTAATTTTGATAAATCATATTTCTTTTTCCTGAGATCATGTACGAAAATATATATCATGACTACAAGAGATGCAATGAAAAGAATGGTAAGAATTTTCAAAGAAAAAAGTTCGTTAAAAAAAGAAAGCGTATAGCTTCTGTGCGCATCCTGAATGTGGGACTGCGTATCCAGAATGCTGTTAAAACGGTCCATATGAATCCCGAGCCATACCAGAGCGGGAAAAAAACCGAAACGGTACATTGCGGAAAAAACAGGACTGAGCCGGGGATTTATGTCAGCGTACTTTCGATAGTAAAGAAAATTGAAATCAATGAAAACAATTAAAAAGGAAAGATAAATAATTTTTCTGAGAATGCCTGTGCGGCCTTCCGGTGAAACGATCAGGACGCCTGCAAAACCGGCCGCAAGGATCAGGATATAGATGACACGGAAGATATTGAGATGATTTTTATACAGAAGTTTAAGTAAATCCCAAAGATTTCTGTAGTTGGTTGCGATTTCATAGAGAACTGCAGCAAGAATCAGCATCAGGCCGTACGGGTATTTCGTAAAAAATAAACCGAGGAAGGAAAATGAAAATCCGTATATGCTGTATTTTAAAGGCGTTTCTCCTGCGGCTTCCGGATGGATTCTGTATGCAAAATAAACAGCCCAGAGAAGGAAAAACATTCCCTGGGTTTCAAGCATGGAAGAAAGAGAATAGGCTTTAATTTCAAATGAAAAAATCAAAGTGGAGGACGACAGCAGAAAGATAAGAGGGAGTAAATGAATCCTCCTTCGGTTTAGTTGATAAAGAACAAAAAGCATGGAAGGGAAAAGGAGGATGTAAAAAAAAGTGCTGATCATTACATCTGCTTCTGTATCCGGGTTTCCCGAAATTATAATTCCTACAAGCGAAAGAATTGTGCGAAGAGGAGGCCAGGTTGGCGAATCCAGAAGTATTAGGAATCCCGAAAATACATTGAGTTCTCTGAAATTGTAAAATACATCCAGAGCTGCAACATACCTGAGGTTCGCATCCCAGCTCAGCACATCTTTTGAAGGACAGATACTGATAAATTCAGACCAGGACGAAAGACTGAGATAAATTAAAAAAGAAAGAATCAGAGCCGAAAGCAGAGAAACGGTTGTATGGATAATTGTTTTATTCATTTAAAGAAGTCTGTAAAGATACCATTTGCCGTCAATTTTAATGAAATAGGGATTGTTCAGTCTGAAATTTTCTTTCTTTTTTTTCTTCAAAATAATTTTAACTTCGCATTCATCGTTGGTTTTGTTGAAATGAAACTCAAGGTCAATATTTTTCTGAGAAGACAGGATATCTTTAATGGTTTTCTGTTCAGGATCTCCGGTTGAAGTTTTCAATTTTTCCGGATCAAGAAAAAAAGTATTCAGATAACTTTCAGGATCGGCAATTTCCTGTTCAATTTCCCGGTAGCTTTTATGCGCTTTGAGATCAACAAACAGTCCTTTTTGCTTATGTACATGCTCCAGAAGCACCGTAAGATCATTCTGGATAATTCTACTGTGAAGATTTTCAAGAATCTGAATGATCTGTTGTTCGTCGGTTTTTTTCTCTTCAGAAAAAGAAGGGGATACCGATTGGTAGTTGGCATGACCTGTTTTTGCACACCCTGAAAAAACGCAGGCGGCCAGTAAAATTAAAAAAAATACGGCGGTTTGAAATTTTCTGATTCGAATTTTCATGATTTGTTTATCAGATCCTTGATCAGTATACCAAAATTTTCTTCATTGATAACTTCAATTTTTTTCAAATTGTTCAAAGCCTGGTCTGCACCCTGGGTTAACCTGGCCCCTGCAATCACAAAACCCTGATTTACTTTAAGTTCATTCATATAGTTCTGCATGTCTCGTAAA
>JAOUOA010000314.1 GCA_029880625.1 Spirochaetia bacterium | reverse complement strand
TTCCATTTTCTGATTCTAAATAATGCTCTGATTTTTTTGTCATCTTTTTTTGTTCCAATAAAATCAGCTCCGTCCTTGTCCCTGTACGGCAGGGTTTTGTTAATGCTGAATCCAAGGGTCTGGATAATGGAACTGCAGGCGGCTAGAAATGCATTATCCCCCATGGCATTGAACTCTTCAATTAGAGCTTCATAATCGATTCCAGGTTCTTTTTTTCCTTTACGAAAACTTTTTACCGGCTGTGTAGACGACATAACGGAAAGATCAATCGGATCATCCATCCGGAGGCCGGAAAGTTTATAAATGGCATCTTCCGGAAATCGTTTTCGTTCCCAGTCTTTGAGATGGAGAGCGAAATCAAATCCACGGGAAGTTACCTGTTCAATAGTTGTATTTCCTTCTTCAAGATCCATTCGAAAATTTGCAAGGTTTACAATGGTGGAGTCTACAGGATTGTTCAGTTCAATATCCAGAAGAGATTCATTTGTTTTATTATAATCTCCAGTCAGAAGAGACATGCTGGCAAGGGAAATTTTGGCATCAATTTCTTCTTTTTCCCACTGCTCTGCAATGGCTATGGATACGGCAAGTTCTGCATTTTTCAAAGCCTGATCATATCTTTCATGTCTGTAATAAAGAAGAACGAGCAGGCGGTACACAATAAATAAAATATAGGGTTCTGTTTCTTTCTGGCTTATGGATTCGCATAAGTCAATGGCTTTTTTTATGTTTTTCTGCCGGCTGCATTCCAGAGCCATAAGAAATTTTGCCGTTGTATCGGAAGGGTTTAATTTTAATGCTTTATCAAATTCATCGTAAGCTTCATCTTTTTTCAGCATGGAAAGTCCGACTGCTCTTGCAAGCCTGTATTCGGAACTGCTGGGAGAAATTTCGATAAGAGATTTAAAAAATTTTTCGGCAGTTTCAAATTCTTCCTGACCGATTGCCATAAAAGCAAGGTGGGTGAGCGATTCTTCGTTTCGATTTGAAATTTTATAGGATTCGTAGTAATTTTCAAAACTTTCTGTATAGTCTCCCATTTTATAGGAAAGTTCGCCGATCTTATTAAAAAGTTTTGCCGTGTCCAGCCCGGGAAATCCTGTATTGATTCTCCGCACTTCATTGAGATGCTCCATAGCGGAAGGCAGATTGTGTTCAATTTCATAGATTTTCGCCATTGTAAAATGCGCTTCAGCATTGTCAGGATTGGAATCAATTTTAGCCCGGATCAGTCCCCGTGCATCCGTAAATTCGCCTTCATGGGCATATGCAAGAGCTTTTTCGTAAACAGTTTTGTTCCCTGAAAAGTATGTAAAGTATCCGGCTGCAACTGCAGCCGCGGCCAGAACTGCTGTGATAATAATCCAGATCATTTTATTAATGGGGAATAAAAACACTGTGCATATTCGGAGGGATATGCTTCAGTATTAATAACCTCGTAATGGTATTGTTGATATGCTTTGTCAGAGATTTTAAAGCATTGTCTTTTTCATTTAACAGCCTGGCCAGACGGGCAGGGCCTCCGGGGAAGACAAAAGATGTTTTTACTTTTTCTAAAAAAGATTTTTTATTCCAGTTGCGGACCAGATGTTCATGTTCATAAAGAAGATAGGATTCCGGTTTATCGCCTGCTACCTTGCAGAAAATGATATCTGTATGTTTTGATATGTGATCCAGCGATCCGATAAATTTCAGAAGATTTGCTGCTTCCATATCGCATGCCCTTGCTCTGTCAAACTGCATATGCAGATCCATTTTTTCCCAGGGTTGAAAAATCGGATGGTCTACGGTAACAATTGTATCTTTTCCCGGGCCTCCCGGGTAAATCTTTTCTGTTTTAGAATCCAGAACATTCCCCACTTTTAATAAATCTCCAACCTTGATTGGATCATCGTCATTTAAGATACCGACCAGTCCTGCATTGATAATGACATCAGGAATAAAGTATTCCAGCAGTTTTTCAAGATCCCGTTTCCTTTTTACTCCCGGCCCGGTCGTACCAGCAATGATTTCAGGAACTTCAATGGATCTGTAAAATCTGCTATGCCGATCAAATTCAAAAGGATGAATTTTAAAAAGAGGAGTGAGCTCTTCCTGAATTCCCGTCAATAAAAGAATCTTCATACATTCCCGTTTAGCCGTCCGGCAGATGATTGATGATCATACTGAGCAGTTCTTCTGCAAGTTTTTCTTTCACAGCAGGCCCAATCTGCTTTTTATTTTTTTTTCTGTCGATGACTGTGAGCGTATTGGCATGATCTCCAAAGCCGATTTGCTCTTTATTTACAGTATTTGCACAGATAAAATCCAGATTTTTTCTGACCATTTTCGTGATTGCGTTTTCTATAATATTATCGGTCTCTGCGGCAAATCCCACCCTGTAGAAATTTTCATAAAAAACTCCGCTGATGCTCATTAATATGTCAGTTGTAGGAACAAGCTTGATTTCAAGGGCGGCTTTGTTTTCTTTTTTAATTTTATGTTCTTCTGTTCTTGCCGGTCTGTAATCAGCCGGAGCGGCCGTCATAAAAAGAATTGATTTTGATCCAATGTTCTGGTGCACAGCTTCAGCCATTTCTTCTGTGGATTCTACGGGAAGATTCTGAGCACCGTCAACGTTTTGAAAAGACGGATGACCGGGTCCTGAAATATAAATGACTTGATGAAATTTTTTTTTACCTGCATCAGCAAGATGCCAGCCGGTACGCCCGCTTGCTGGATTTGAGATAAATCTGACCGGATCAATCCATTCTCTTGTGGGGCCGGAAGTTACAATAAGAGTGTATTCTTCAGTTTTCATTAAGGCTGGTATTGTAAAATTTTAAGATTTCTTTTTCAATGATTTCAAGATCCGCCAGTTTTCCCTGACCTGTATCTCCGCAGACAACAGTTCCGTGGACCGGTTCAATTATGTGTACACCGTCCTGTTTCAGGATTTCCAGATTTCTTTGAACCGGTTTTGATGCATACATCTGCGGATTCATGGCAGGAGCAGCAATTACAGGACAGTTCACGGCCAGGTAACTGGTGCTGATCAGATCGTCTGCAATGCCGTTGGCCATTTTTCCGATCATATTTGCAGTTGCAGGCGCCACACAGAAAACACCTGCAAGATTTTTAATGTCAATGTGCTCCATTTCTTCGGAAAAATTTCCATGGTACACTTTGCGGGAGCTCAGAGATTGAAACGTCACGGGGCCAACAAAACGTGATGCATTTTCCGTCATAAGGACAGTCACCGGATATCCCTTTTTTGTCAATTCGCGGACAAGTTCGCAGGATCTGTAGGAGGCGATACTGCCTGTTACGGCAATGATGATATGTTTTTTTTCTGTATGCATTTCAGGTGATTCTTAAAAACATTTTATCCAGATCTTTCTGTGTGATTTTAATCATTGTCGGTCTGCCATGAGGACAGCGCGAGGGCTCTTCGCAAACGCTCAATTCTTCCAGAATGCCGTTCAGAACAGACGGGGAAATTACGTCATTTTTTTTAATGGATGCCTTACAAGCTTTCATTGCAGCCATCTCTTCGTAGACTTTCAGCAGGGGATCTCCCGAAGAAAGATTTTCAATCATTTTCTGCAGCAGATCGGATTCTGTTCCGGGATCCAGAAATGCCGGAATTTCACGGACTGCCAGAGAGTTCGGTCCAATCTGTTCTGTGACAAAGCCAGCTTCTTCAAGTTCTGAAGAATGTTCAATAATTAAAGAAATTTCATCGGGAAGCATGGAAAGAACGGCAGGATGAAGAAGTTTCTGGCGTTCTCCTGTGCTGTTTTGGATATTACGCTTCATTTTTTCAAAATTGACACGTTCGTGTGCCGTATGCTGATCAATAATATAAAGTCCGTCTTCTGATTCTGCAAGGATATAGGTTCCGAATATTACTCCGAAATGCTTTCGAGGAAGAAATGTATTTTTCATGCCGGGGGCATCAGGAGCATCGGAAGAATCTGATCCGTAAAAGTGTGGTTTGGCTACAGTCTGCTGAACAGCAATGGAGTGTTCGTTCCGAATGATGAAATTTCCCGAATCAGGCGAGATCAGGGGCTCGTCATATGCAGCGGAACGGCTGAACACAGGAGCCGTCGTTTCTGTATGTTTTGCCGAAATCTGCGAAAGGGAAACGGGATTTTGACCGTGGATGGTGTCTCTTACGGTCCGGATGATCATGCTGTTAAGTGCCGCTTCGTCAAGAAGGCGTACTTCTTTTTTTGCAGGATGGACATTCACGTCAATGCGTTCTGGATTTAAATCAATCATAAGAAAATAATATGGATGAGCTCCGTGGGGGAGCATTTCTCCGTAGGATTTTTTCACAAGAAAAGATGCGTTTTTCAGTTCAACAGGGCGGCCGTTGATAAAAATGTACTGAGCGTCGCGGTTGGATTTGTAGCAGTCCGCTTTGCTGATAAAA